>JAIRLS010000144.1 GCA_031259205.1 Bacteroidales bacterium
ATCTCTTCAAAACGTATTTTAAAGCCTTCTAATTTGTCAAATATGGCGCTGTTTGACATATATTTATTTTTCGTATTCGCTGCAAAAATAATGTATCCAAATGAAAAATCAAAATCTCCAACCTGTGAGAGGTATTTCAAATTGTCACATTCATTTTTCTTGTGTGTGGAGAGATTTTGTGCATGAATGAAAGTTTCTTTAACCCAACTTGGCAAAAATGCCCTTCAAAACAGCAGGAAATTGGGCTGTCCTCCGAGTCGAAAAAATCATATTTAAATGACAATTAGCGTATTATAAATCATAGTGGTTGGAAAATCGTTTATAGTCCCAGATAATGCGTGAATAATGTTGGTTGATTGGGAGGCGTCTTTTTTATTTCGGGTAGCGATATAAAAAGTATGCTGTCATAAAAATTTGGCAATCAGGAATAAAAGGCGAATTTTTGCAAAATAAAAAGAACAATTATAAGATATATTCAACAATAAAATCCGTTATAAGGAATCAAGTTGCTGTATGATAAGTCTTGTTTCCTCTATGGGATTGTCGGCGGAGAGGATGGCCGAAGAAAGGGCAATGCCTGCAATTCCTGTCTTCATCAGTTCGGGGATATCCATCCGGGTAATGCCTCCTATAGCGATGACGGGCAGCCGGATGTCTGCGGCCTTGCACCGTTCCATGATATCGCGGTAGCCTTCCGCTCCGATGACAGGGCTTAATTTCTTTTTGGTGCGGGTGAACCTGAAAGGCCCCAGTCCGATATAATCGACGCCTTGTGCATGGAGTGAACGAATATCATCGAAAGTATTAGCTGTTCCGCCGATGATAAAGCCTTTTCCCAAATATTGCCGGGCTTTGCCGGGCGACATGTCCGATTTGCCGAGGTGTACGCCGGTTGCCTGCAAATGTTTGCATACGTCCACATGGTCGTCGATATAGAGTTCCGCCCTGTAGTGATTGCATAATACCAGCGCCCTGCGTCCGGCGGCTTCCACTTCTTCCGGCGTAGCGTCTTTTATTCGCAGTTGAATCTTTCTACACCCTCCCGATAACGCTATTTCTACGGATTGCAGATAGCTGTACCGCTCTGTTTGATGGGTAATGAACAGTAAGTCTCCGGTCATTTCACTGCTATGGATTGAAGTTGGGTAAAACGGTTGATGACGGTAGCAGCGGAAGGCATGCCGTTCCACAAAGCCCCCAACACCGCTGCTCCGCCGAATCCGTATGCAGCGACGAGAGGAAGGGTTTCGGCAGAGATACCGCCCAAAGCGATTACATTCCGGTTGATTAGCCCGTTTTGGCCGGCCGATAAAAGCTCTTCACGGGTGAAGGACTTGTGGTATCCTTTTTTGGAGATGCTGTCGAACACCGGACTCAGAAACAGTTTTGCGCCGGATATGGCTTGTTGTGTGCGAAGACAGGCTATCGAATGGCACGAACGGCTGACCACCGCGACGCCCGGCGGACAGACAGGGTTGCGGCTGTTCAAATGAACGCCTCCCAGCGAAAACTCCTGCAAAAGGCCGAAACAGTCGTGCAAAACCACACGTGAATGGCAGGACTTATCGACCTGTTGAAGTAACCGGCGTAATGCGCTTTCCGGGTAAGAGGGCTTCCGCAGGTGCAAACCTTCCATTCCGGCGTCAAAAAGGCGGTTTAATATGTCTGCTTCTCCTGCAAAAGGAGCGTCGTGGGTGATGACGATAAGTTGCATGGGGTGCTGTTTTGACAGGTTATCCTCCCGATGCGGCGCGTATCACCAGAATGTTCATTCCGTCGGATAAAAGGGTGCTTGCCCACAGTTCTCTGGGAATTACTTCATCGTTGATTGCCATTGCCACTCCCGACGGCTTCAAACTCAGGTCTTCCAGCAACGACGACAGGGAAGCGCCCTCGGTTGTTTCATATTTTTTTTCGTTTACCGTGATGTTCATCGTCCTTTCGTTATTCGCAAATGATCAGGAAACAGTTTTTCTTGCCTTTCTGCACAAGCAGATATTTGTTTTTTATCAAGCGGTCGGCGGCGATGAGGGTATTGACGTCATTTGCCTTTTCCTTGTTGATGTTTACACCGCCGCTTTCTATCGTGCGGCGTGCTTCTCCTTTGGAGGGGAACACGGCGCTACGAACGGACAACAGGTCGAGTAGCGGGATGCCTGCTTCGAAAGCGGCGCGTTCCACTTTGTACTGCGGTACTCCTTCGAATACGGCGCGGAAGGTATCCTCGTCCAATGTGCTCAACATGGCGGCAGTTCCCTGTCCGAACAGTATCTGCGAGGCGTTTTCGGCCGACTGCACGTCGGCCGGGGAATGTACCATGGCAGTGACTTCTCCTGCCAGCGTTTTTTGCAGGATACGCAGGTGCGGTTCAGCGGTATGCCGAGCCTCAAGAGATTCAATCTCGTCTTTGGACAGTCCCGTGAATATTCTGATATATTTTCCGGCGTCGGCGTCGCTCACATTTATCCAGAACTGGTAGAAGCGGTAGGGTGAAGTGCGTCGAGCGTCGAGCCACACGTTGCCGGTTTCGGTCTTGCCGAATTTACCGCCGTCGGCTTTGGTAATGAGCGGGCAGGTGAGCGCAAAGGCTTCGCCGCCGTCAACGCGGCGGATGAGTTCGACGCCGGTGGTGATATTGCCCCACTGGTCGGAGCCGCCCATCTGCAAACGGCAGCGTTTGTTGCGGTAAAGCCACAGAAAATCGTAGCCCTGCACCAACTGGTAAGTAAATTCGGTGAACGACATGCCGTCGCCTTCGCCCGACAGTCGTTTTTTTACGGAATCTTTCGCCATCATGTAGTTCACGCTGATGTGCTTGCCGACGTCGCGGATAAATTCCAAAAAACCGTAACCTTTCATCCAGTCGTAATTGTTCATCATCTCGGCGGCATTGGGCGTGCCGGAAGAAAAATCAAGGAATTTCGCAAGTTGCCGTTTGATACATTCCTGATTGTAACGCAATTCTTCTTCATTGAGCAGGCGACGTTCCATCGATTTCATGGACGGATCGCCGATCATGCCGGTAGCGCCGCCCACCAGTGCCAGCGGCTTATGCCCGCAACGCTGGAAATGACGGAGCATCATCACGCCCACCAGATGCCCGATGTGTAGAGAGTCGGCAGTGGGGTCAATGCCTACATAGGCGGTAATTATTTCCTTTTGCAAACATTCTTCCACGCCCGGCGTCACATCGTGTATCATGCCGCGCCAGCGCAATTCTTCTACGAAATTCATCCTATTGACTTCTGCGGTTATTTCACTCTCTCGGAATATTCCCGTGTGCGGGTGTCCACTTTGATTTTTTCGCCCTGCGAGATGAACAGCGGTACGCCGATAACAGCGCCTGTTTCGAGGGTAGCCTGTTTGAGCGACGAAGTGGAAGCGGTGTCGCCACGCACGCCTTGCTCCGTATAGGTGATTTCCAGTTCTACAAACGGCGGCAGTTCGCAGGTAAGCACACGCTCTTCGTCGGCAAGGAACATCATTTCAACGTATTGTCCCTCTTTCATAAGGTCGGCGTTTTCCACAAAATCTGCCTGCAATTCAATCTGGTCGTATGTTTCGTTGTGCATGAAATGGAAACCGAGGTCGTCTTTGTAAAGAAACTGGTAGGGACGCCGTTCCACCCGTATCTCGTCCACTTTTTCGCCTGCGGTAAAGGTGTTTTCCAGTATCCGTCCGTTTTCGAGGTTGCGGAGTTTGGTTTTCACGAAAGCGCCTCCCTTCCCCGGTTTTACATGCTGGAACCATACGATGGCGCAGGGCCTGTCGTTGTAGCGGATACACATCCCGTTCCTGAAATCTGCTGTAGATGCCATTGATGTTTTGTTTTTTGAATATTTGACATTTTTTTTTACGACGCAAAAGTAGATGAAATGAACGAGTTTTGCAAATCTGCAAGAGATTTAGTTACTTCTTTCTTTGCGGCGCTATAAAAGAATGAACCTCAAAAACATTTTTTTGCTTCATGTAACAATTATTTTTAATTTTGTCACCTAAAAAAACAAAAATGGAAATCGCCTATTATGCCTCTCCTGTTGGAATCATTGAGATTCGGTCGGAAAATGAAAAAATTACCGGATTGTGTTTCTGCGACCGGCCTGCGGAAGTGAAACAGCCTTCGCCAACGTTAAAAAACTGTATCTCCCAACTGGATGAATATTTTACAGGGAAACGTCGGGCGTTTGATTTTCCGTTCGAACAGACGGGAACAGCGTTTCAACGGGAAGTATGGAATGCGCTGTCGGAAATTCCGTTCGGGATGACGATGAGTTATGCCGGTATTGCCCGGAAAATCGGGAAATTACATTCTTTCCGCGCTGTGGGCGCTGCTTGCGGTAAGAATCATCTGTGGCTGGTAGTCCCTTGCCATCGGGTGATCGGCTCCAACGGCTCCCTTACCGGATATGCGGGGGGAATAGACCGGAAAAAGTGGTTACTGGAACACGAAGCCAAATCCTGCAAAGGCATATCGTAAATTTATAAATTTTAATATATTGAATCATAATGCTTGACCTCTTCATTCAATGGAACGTATCGCCGGAAGCTTTTTCCCTCGGCGATGTGATTACGGTACGTTGGTACGGTATCTTGTACGGATGCGCTTTCCTGTTCAGTTCGTGGGCGTTTAAGGAACTTGTCCGGTCGGAGATGAACGCCGATACCGTCAACCGGCTGTTAATCTACATGATTTTGGGAACGGTTATCGGCGCCCGGTTAGGCGACTGTTTTTTCTACCATCCCTTGTATTATTTGCAACATCCGTGGGAAATAGTAGTCATTTGGCACGGCGGTTTATCCAGTCACGGAGGGGCTTGCGGTATTCTCGTAGCGCTGTATTTGTTTTCCCGGAAAATACAGAAACCGTATATCTGGGTGCTTGACCGCGTGGTCATTGTGATTGGAGTGGCCGGCTTCTTTATCCGCATGGGCAACCTGATGAATCACGAGATTTACGGACATGCTACCACACTTCCGTGGGGATTCTGTTTTATTGAGAACATCTCCCAGTGGCTTCGGGGCGCCCAGCCGATCCATTCTGCCCCCAGCCATCCTACCCAGATTTACGAGGCGTTGTATTACGCTTTCACTTGGCTTGTGCTGCGCGGCGTGTACCGGCTGTGCGGCAATCGCCCCAAACCGTTCTTTATGTTCGGGCTTTTCCTCATCATGGTATTTGTGTTCCGCTTCTGCATTGAATTTATCAAAAACCCACAGGAAGCATTTGAAGAAAACATGATGTTCGACATGGGACAATGGCTTAGTGTGCCGTTCATTCTTGCCGGTATCGTTTCGCTTATCATCAGCCGGCGAAAACCTCTACCGGTAGAAAAACCTCAACCTGCGACACTGAAAAACGTCAGCGCCGTTCAGCATAACACGCCCAATACTGCGCCGAACAGCGGCATCAAACCCCGTAAAAAGAAAAAACGACCGTGACCCGCTGTCTTGTCTTTCTTTCGCGAACGAAAAAGGAATAACGCCATCTTTTAAATAAACGAAAAGTGATGCCATCGAATAAGATGAATAATTCATCGTTCCTTCTGCGGCTTCGTGGTTTTTTTTAACCACAAAGGACACGAAGTTTCACGAAGTTTTTTTTTGTCTTTATCTGTCTTTATCTGTAACCCTTTTGACTGTTCACGATTTTAAACCGAGGGAAGTATAAATCTCGGCGGGACATTTTTTTAATCGTTTTTATCATGTAACTTTGCTGCCGGTTTAATATATATCAATATGCTCCGGTTGTTGTTTTTAGGAACGGGCACATCGCAGGGAGTTCCTGTTATTGCCTGTCCGTGCGCTGTATGTGCTTCCGGCGACGTGAAAGACAGGCGATTGCGAAGTTCGGTGCTGATCCGGACAGACACTGCCAACATTGTAATCGACGCTGGCCCGGACTTCCGCCAACAGATGCTGAGCGCCGGCGTCAGCCGGTTGGACGCCGTCCTTTTTACGCACGGCCACAAAGACCATACGGGAGGATTGGATGATGTGAGAGCGTTCAACTATGCGCTTCAACGTCCGATGGATATTTATGCCGAAAAACGGGTACAGAAAACCTTACGAATGGAATACAACTACGTGTTTACCCCCCAAAAATATCCGGGTATTCCCGAAGTCGTCATGCACACTATCGACGAGCAGCCGTTCGCTATCGGCGGAAACAGGATTGTGCCCATCCGCGCCTCCCATCTTGAACTGCCCGTTTTGGGCTTTCGCATCGAAAATCTGGCCTACATCACCGACGCCAACTATATCTCCCCAAAAGAGAAAAAAAAATTGCAACATCTGGAATGTTTTGTCATCAATGGCCTGCGAAAAGAGCGTCATATTTCGCATTTTTCTTTACAGGAAGCGCTTGATTTAATAGAAGAACTGAACCCCCGGCAGGCTTTTATCACACATATCAGTCATCAAATGGGATTCCACGAGGAAGTGCAGGCCGTACTGCCGCCTCGCGTCCGGCTTGCCTGTGACGGGCTTGAAGTGACCGTAGGTTGAAAAAAACCACGAAGTCGTAGAAGGAACACAACGGCGTTCTGCAGGGACGACACTTTATCAACCAATTAATTAAGTTATCATCCCTGCGGGACTTGGCAGGTATATGATTGATAATCCGTAT
Source organism: Bacteroidales bacterium (assembly GCA_031259205.1). Lineage (GTDB taxonomy): Bacteria > Bacteroidota > Bacteroidia > Bacteroidales > UBA4181 > JAIRLS01. Next base: position 6,626 of record JAIRLS010000144.1, read on the forward strand.
GCTAAAGCATACGGTTAATAAAATATCGTCGCTGCGCGACTTTTGAGCAGAATTTTATATCTTATTTATTTGGCTACCCTATGGGGAAATTTTGGGCGTCAGTTTTTGCCTTCGAGAAGTTTCTGCAAGGCGAACATTTCATCTCTCAGGCGGGCGGCTTCGAGAAAATTAAGTTCTTTGGCCGCCTGCTGCATGTT
>JAIRLS010000288.1 GCA_031259205.1 Bacteroidales bacterium
TCCTTTCAGGACGTTCCGCATTCTCCAAAGCGCTTTTAGACGCACGCCATGCGTCTCTACATTCACGCTTTCAGGCGCACGCCGTGCTTTCAGGCGCACGCCGTGCGCCTCTACATTCGCGCCTTCGTGCCTTCGTGCCTTCGTGCCTTCGCGCCTTCGCGCCTTCGCGCCTTCGCGCTATAGTGGAGGTCAGAAGAATTGTTTTTCATAGCACCTCAAAAAAAGAATTAACCGAAACCGTGTAGAAATTTTAACCGCCCTCCTTTCGTTGCCGGTTCGGTTCGATTTCCTTGTTGATGTATTTTGACAATACTTCGACAATGATGTTGCAACCAAGGCTTTCTATTCTGATGGCCACGCGGTGGGCGCCTCTAAATTCGGTTAAAACGCCGGAAAGACCTTTCAGTTTGCCGCCCATGATTTTTACTTTTTCGCCGCTGATAAGAACCTGATTTACTACCTCCACATCATCGTCTTCAATGCCCGCTTCAATTTTCCGGATCACCTCCATTTCTTTTTCGCGAATAATTGCAGGGCGTCCTTCAAATCGGACAACCGTCACAATCGTATCGTCGTTGGCGGCGCTGCCTATTTGATTCTCTTTGCAGCGGATAAAAACATACGATTTAAAAAGAGGTTCCAGAATTTTTTTCTTTCTGTCCGACCATTGCCTGATCACGGTTGTACAAGGTAAATAAGCAGTGTATCCCTTACCAATCAGCATATCGTAAGCCTTTTTTTCGGAACGGGGTTTGGTATACAATACTCTCCACTGAAGTTTTCCCGTGCTCTTTTCCATGCCGGCTACCGCTGTACAATTTGAAGCAAATTGCCTTCCGGATCGAAAAAATTACGAATCCGGCCTCCTCCTACTGCTTCAAATTCAGGTCCTTCCCACGACACGTGATGCTGTTCGAGCGTTTTTTCAGCCCGGTCAAAATCGGCTACTCGAAACGCCAGATGCGACAAGCCGGGCGTGCATGTATTTCTCTGCGGCCGCAGACTGCCGTCTTGCGGCATGATTTCGATATACGTCCCGTCGGGGGCTTCGATGATATATATCGGTTTGTCGGTACTTGCAAAAATCTTGTAACCAAGTACATCGCAATACCACTTTGCCAATTTTGTCGTATCTTCGGCAGCGATGGCAGGATGATCCATTCCTGAAATAATTTTTTTCATACTATAAATAATAAAAATTTTAACAAAGATAAAGAACTGTTTTTATATGAAAAAATAATTAATGAGAATTATTTGTTTTCAGCACTTTAATCGTATCCGGTCCCATATTGAACAACAAGTCTAATATGCTAAGATTGGGTTGGAAATCAAACTTTTCGGAAAATACTTGCGCATAGGCGACCTGCGTAAATTCGGGATCCGGTTTTTGCCGGCTTCTTTTGGGATGAATCCCCGAACGGAAATCGGCAACGTCGGAAGGCATCCTTTGATAACTGTCGCTTTCGGCTATTTGGAAAGGAATTTGAACCAGCCGGCACAGCACGCGCATGATTTGCAGATTGAAATCGTACAAATGAGTATGGCGGGTCGTAAAAAAAGGCGTCAGTTCGTCAATGTAATATTCGTAGAACGGCGATCTGCGGTAGGCGGATTCGATGGCTTTCAAATGCAATTTCTGCCACGGCATGTTATACGCAATTTTTACTTCGGTAATGGGAACTTGAGGAAAAACACCTTTCACTACGGGAACCGCCAGATTGAGCAGTCCGTTGGACGTCAGTATGGTACATCTGTTGCGATACGACTGTTTGCCGTAATGTTCGTGTTTCTCGATGACCACCGGATAGCCCGATAAAAGTTTCGAAAAGTATTGTACCGGCGGAAAATAAGCCGTTGACAACAGAATTTTCATTCCTTTGCGGAGAAGAGACGCTCAAGCGTTTACTTGCTTTCCTGTGCCGCTGCCGGCTTATACTGTGCGTTAATGCCGGCAATGACGGTTGTCGTAATGTCCAGCGACTGTTCGGAATACAGGATATTTCCGCCGAAAGAACTTCCGAAAATAAAACGGTAGCCCTTGTTTTTGTTGTATTCTGCCAGATAGTCCATGATGGATTGAAGGCATTTACGGTACATTACCTGTTCTTCTTCCTGCATTTGCAAGGCGTATGTGTCGCGCAAATTGCCCAGCGATTGCTGATCGGCCGCCAACTGCTGTTCCATTTCGGCAAGTGTGGCACGTGTTTCCAGTCCTTTTTGAGCTTTATTTTGAAAATCGGTCACATCCTTTTGGAATTTTTTTACTTTATTTTCCAGTTCGGCGTCCAACTTCTTGCTTTTTTCTTGCAGTTCGGACGATAAATCCTTGTACATTTGATAATTTCTCATCAATGAGTCGATTTTCACAAAAACGACGTCGCCGTCGACAGCGGTTTGCCGACTGGTTGTATCTTGCTGTTCCTCGCCGCCGGACGACGGTTTTTGGGCGAAAAACAGGACATAAAGCACAACTACTGCTATCAGCAGGATGCTTTCTAAAATCAGGTTAAGTTTTTTCATGGATAAAATTTTAAAATCGCGCAAAAATAATATTTTTCGATGAAACAACAGGCATTTATCTGGAAATTTTTATATCCGCCACCACCGGCAAATGATCCGAAGGATAACGCTGTTCTTTGGCGTCGGTGAGAACGCCGTATTTCAACACTGTGATTTGCCGGCTAACGAAAATATAGTCGATGCGGTTCTTCAAGGGGGCGTCAAACCGGAAGCCGTTGAAAGTTCCCACCGGCCCGTAGGGTGGCATTTGGGTGACCTTGAAAGCGTCGGACAGCAGGGTCTCCATAGCGGCGATCTGTTCGGTTTCAGGCGTCGAATTAAAGTCGCCGGTGCAGATCGCCGGAATATTCTTCGCTATTTCGCTTATTTTCCGCACCATCAGTTTCCCCGATTCTTTTCGCGCCAACACGCCCTGATGGTCGAAATGGACATTAAAGAAATAAAATTCCTGCCGCGTGTAACGGTCTTTGAATCTTGTCCACGAACAGATACGGTTGCAACAGGTGGCGTCCCATCCCTTGCCGGGACGGTCGGGAGTTTCGCTTAACCAGAAATCGCCCGATTCCAACGCTTCAAAGCGATCGGTCTTGTAAAAAATGGCGGAATGTTCGCCTCTGTCGCCTCCGTCATCTCTGCCTTTGCCGGTGTAGGCATATCCGGGCATTTCGCAGAGGTAGTCCAGTTGGCGTTTTACGCCTTCCTGCGTGCCGAAGATGTCAAAATCGTGGTACAGCACCAATGCTTTCAGGTTTTCCTTGCGGTTTTCCCACTCATTGACGCCGTCGTTGGCGGGGCAACGCAGATTATAGGAGGCCACCCTGATAGAGGGTGATTCCGTTTTTTTGGAAACAGACCCTGCGGAAGCGTCTTTTGCAGATACCGGACAGGCAAAAATGGTCGCCCATATCAGGCATCCCGATAAATATATGTTTTTCATTGGATGATTTAAGAAGTATTTACATTTGGATTTTTCCTACCATTTTTGACGGGACAACCCACTGGTCAAATTCTTCGGCGGTGAGATAGCCGAGTTCTACCGCTTTTTCTTTCAGGGTTTTCCCTTCCTTGTGGGCTTTTTGAGCTATTTCTGCGGCTTTGTAATATCCGATTTTCGGATTGAGCGCAGTGACCAGCATCAAGGAGTTGTCCAGATGCTTTTTAATATTGGCTTCGACAGGTTCCAGACCGGTAGCGCATTTGTTGTTAAAGCTGACACAGCCTTCGCCGATCAGACGGGCGCTATGCAGGAAATTATAGATGATCAGCGGTTTGAACACATTCAGTTCGAAGTGACCGGTGGCGCCGCCTATGTTGATAGCCACGTCGTTGCCCAGTACTTGCGCGGCAATCATGGTGAGCGCTTCGCATTGAGTGGGATTGACTTTGCCGGGCATGATGGACGAACCGGGTTCGTTGTCGGGAATATGCAGTTCGCCGATACCCGAACGCGGTCCGGAACTTAACATGCGGATGTCGTTAGCGATTTTCATCAGGCTGACGGCAACGGTTTTCAGCGCCCCGTGCGCTTCCACGATAGCGTCGTGCGAGGCCAGCGATTCAAATTTGTTGGTTGCGCTGACAAACGGACATCCGGTAAGTTCGGCTATTTTTTTTGCCACGTTAACAGCATAATTATCGGGGGTGTTGATGCCTGTTCCTACGGCTGTCCCGCCCAGCGCAAGTTCCGAAAGGTGGGCAAGGGTGTTTTTGATTGCCTTGACGCCATGTTCCAGTTGGGAAACGTATCCGCTCAGTTCTTGCCCGACGGTAAGAGGAGTGGCGTCCATAAAGTGTGTCCGCCCTATTTTCACTACCTTCATATATTGCCGGCTCTTGGCTTCCAGAGTGGCTTTGAGTGTTTCAATACCGGGAAGGGTGGTTTCCATCAACATTTTGAAGGCGGCAATGTGCATGGCTGTCGGGAAGGTGTCGTTGGAGGATTGCGATTTGTTCACATCGTCGTTGGGGGCAAGGAATTTTTCCTTATCGGTGAGTTTTCCGCCGTGCAGCACGTGTCCGCGGCAAGCAATCACTTCATTAACGTTCATGTTGCTTTGTGTGCCGCTTCCTGTCTGCCATACGACCAGCGGAAAAGACTCGTCAAGTTTTCCGGTGAGAATTTCGTCGCATACCCGGACGATCAGATCGCACTTTTCTTTCGGCAGTATGCCTGCCTCAAAATTGACAAGCGCCGCCGCTTTTTTCAGGTAACCGAAAGCGTGTATGACCTCCTTCGGCATCCGGTTGACGTCGCGTGCAATATCGAAATTTTCAACACTCCGCTGTGTCTGCGCTCCATAATAAGCGCCGGCAGGCACCTGCACTTCGCCCATCGTGTCCTTTTCAATACGGTATTCCATTTTAAAATAATAAAAGATTCCGCTGCAAAAGTAATGAATTTTTATGATTATCATACATGGAAATTTATGATTTTTGATTATGTTTGCCGCTTCATATTTTGTAAAGTAAAGATGATTCATTACGAGGAATTGTGCATAAAAACATGCGAAATTGCCCGGCAGGCCGGAGCGTTCATTCGGCAGGAAGCAGGCGGGTTTTCGGCACAAAAGGTTGAAGTGAAAGGACTTCATAATTTCGTATCGTACGTTGATAAATATTCGGAGAAACTGATTGTGGAACAGTTGCGCCTGTTGTTGCCCGAATCCGGCTTCATCGCCGAAGAAGGCACTGCCGGTTGCCGCGGCGAACGCTTTAACTGGGTGATCGATCCGCTGGACGGCACCACCAACTTTATTCACGGCTTGCCGCCTTATGCGGTAAGTATCGGCTTGACCGATAACGGACGACCGGTTGTCGGCGTAGTTTATGAAGTAACATTGAACGAATGTTTTTACGCTTGGCAAGGCGGAGGGGCTTACCTGAACGGCAAACAGATACGGGTTTCGGACAGACCGGCGGTAAAAGACGCATTGATAGCCACGGGCTTTCCCTATTGCGACTACCATTTGATGCGTCCTTACATTGATTGTCTGGAATATTTTTTGCGTCATTCGCATGGGGTACGGCGGTTGGGTTCCGCTGCCGTCGATTTGGCCTGTGTAGCCTGCGGACGGTTTGAAGCCTTCTACGAATACGGGCTTCACCCGTGGGACGTCGCCGGAGGAGCGCTCATCTTACTGGAAGCCGGAGGAAAGGTAAGCGACTTCGCCGGCGGCAGCAACTATATCTCCGGCAAGCAAATCATCGCTGCCAATGATTCCTTATTCAATGAATTTTCAGAAATCATACAACAATATCTTCAACCATGAAAAAAATCGCCATAGTGACGGGAAGTACTTCCGGTATCGGGAAAGCAACGGCAAAAATCCTGGCGCAGAACGGTTATAACCTGATCGTGACGGGACGCCGCAAAGAACGGCTGGATGAATTGAAAGAAGCGCTCGGTATCAAATATAAATGCGACGTGCTGGTGCTCAACTTCGACATCCGCGACCGCGAATGCACGGAAACGGCCATTGACGGGCTTCCTCAACAGTGGAAAAAAATATCCGTGCTTGTCAATAATGCCGGACTGGCATCCGGACTGGCTCCCATCCATGAAGGATCGGTGGAAGACTGGGAACAAATGATCGACACCAACATAAAAGGACTGCTGTACATCACCCGTAAAGTGACGCCGCTGATGATAGAGGCGGGAGGAGGGCATATTGTCAATCTTTCGTCCATCGCCGCTAAGGAAGTGTACGAAAACGGCAATGTTTACTGTGCTACCAAACATGCGGTTGATGCGCTGACCAAAGGAATGCGCCTCGACCTGTTGAAACACAATATTAAAGTGACTTCTATTTCGCCCGGAATGGTGGACACCGAGTTTTCAACCGTCCGTTTCAAAGGAGACGCGGATCGCGCCGGCAAAGTTTATGAAGGGCTTGTCCCGTTGCATGATGTGGATGTCGCCGACGCTATATGGTACGTCCTTTCGAGACCTGCGCATGTGAACATTAACGATATGCTTGTCATGCCTGTTGCGCAGGCTAATGCCACCGTTACTCTCCGCAAATCATGAACCGCCTCCGCTACTCATATTCCTGCCTGTCGGATTTTACGGAAAAAGTACTGCAATATATGGGCTTTTCCGACACGGAAGCAGCGCTTTGCGCCAAAGTCTTTCTGGCTGCCGAATTGAGGGGTATTTCCACACACGGCATGATTCGCCTGTCGGATTATTTCAAACTGTGGGAAACAGGACGTATCAACACAAAACCCGACATCCGCACGGTACACGAAAGCCCAAGCACTGCCGTCATCGACGGCGACGGCACTATCGGCATGTTACCCGCTATACGGGGAATGCAGACGGCCATCGATAAAGCCGCAACAGCCGGTACGGGATGGGTAGCGGTACGCAACTCTTCCAACTTCGGCATTGCCGGCTATTACGCCATGATGGCGCCGGAACACGACATGATCGGCTTTGCCTGCACCAATGCCAGCCCGTTGGTAGCGCCCACGTTTTCCTCAAAACCCATGCTGGGTACCAATCCCATCGCCATTGCTGTCCCTGCGGGAGAACAGCCTCCGTTTGTGGCGGATTTTGCCACCACGCCCGTCACGCGGGGAAAATTTACCCTTGCCGCCAAAAAAGGCGAAAAACTTGCGCCGGGCTATGCGCAGGATGCGGAAGGCAACCCCACCGACGACCCTGCCGCCATCGAACATGGAGGATCCATGCTGCCGCTGGGAGGCGACCGTTTGCACGGCAGCCACAAAGGTTATTGCCTCGGCGCCGCGGTAGACATTCTCTCCGCCGTACTGTCGGGCGCTAATTTCGGCCCTTTCGTGCCGCCCATGATGTCCTACCTCCCCTTACTAAACGAAAAATCGGGCGACGGATGGGGACACTTCTTCGGCGCCATGCGGGTGGACGCTTTCCTGCCGGTAACCGTATTTAAACAAAGAATGGACAAGTGGATGGAAACCATGAGGAACGCCCCACCCGCTAAAGGACAGGAAAAAGTATTGATACCGGGCGATCCGGAACGCGAAAACGAAAAACGCATCAACAGGGAAGGCATCACACTGCTCCCTCAGGTAGTGGACGACATGCAA
>JAIRLS010000048.1 GCA_031259205.1 Bacteroidales bacterium
TTATGTATGCAAAATTAGATGAATATTTTAAGATTTCCAAGCATTCAAAAAAGATTTAGCCGATTTAACGGTTAATTCTTTTTTTGAGGCGCTATGGGTCAGTGGACTGTTCCATCCGCGTTTTATTTCCCGCTTTCTTCCCATCCCTCTCAAAAGTCTTGTAAGGATTTGATTTTCATCACTGCCGGTCGCTGACCGGCGGAAAAAAAGCCTCCCGCAGCAGTGCGGCTGTCTGAATTGAAAATCGACGCAGTCAACGGCAGGACAAGTACTGCCTTTCAGACAGAAGAAGCTATGGAGAGGCTTCCGCAGGTCGTTGACCTGCGGTTATGAAAGTTACGTCCTTTCAGGACGTTCCGCATTATCCAAAGCGGATGGATTTTCAGACGCACGGCGTGCGCCTCTACATTCAGACGCACGCCGTGCGTCTCTACATTCGTGCCTTCGCGCCTTCGCGCTTTCGCGCCTTCGTGGGGGGCAGAAGAATTGTTTTTCATAGCGTTTCAAAAAAAAGATTTGTCCCTTGCTGTCGGCAATCAAATTTTGAGATACTTTTGTTTTTTACTACATTTGACCCAAAATAATATTATGGCCTTGATAAAGTCAGTACGTGGATTTACCCCTGTTTACGGGGAAAACTGTTATTTTGCCGACAATGCGGTCATTGTTGGCGACGTGGTGATCGGCGACGGGTGCAGTATCTGGTTCAATACCGTGCTGCGTGGCGACGTCAATTCCATCCGCGTCGGCAATAAGGTAAACATTCAGGACGGAGCGGTTTTACACACGCTTTACCAAAAGTCGGTGGTAGAAATCGGCAACAATGTGTCAATCGGGCACAACGTTGTGATTCACGGAGCGAAAATATGCGACAATTCCCTGATCGGCATGGGAGCGATTGTCCTTGACCATGCTGTTGTCGGTGAAAATTCGATCATTGCAGCCGGCGCCGTAGTACTCACGGGTACTGTTGTCGAATCCGGCAGTCTTTATGCCGGGACTCCCGCTAAAAGAGTGAAGGCGGTAAGCCCCGAACAAACCCGCGAAATGATTGAACGAATTGCCGATAATTACCTCATGTATGCGAGTTGGTTCAAAGAATAATTCTTCTCACTGCTATGAACAGCCTTTGGAATCATGTTCTTTTGTGTTTAATCGGTATTTTTTCGCTTTGTTGCTGCCGTAAAACGCCGCCGGCCATTGTGCCGGAAGCGGAAAGGGATACTTTGAAACTGTCCGGATTTGTTATAGAGGATATTGACAAACAGGCCGATATTAACAGCATGAACATGCAGGAATTGCGGCTTTTCCACAGTTTTCTTTATGCACGGCACGGCGTGCTGTTTGAAGAAAGCGATTTGCGTGATTACTGGCGCAAACAAACGCAATGGTACGACACGCTGTCGAAAAGGCGGGCTATTTGCGATTCATCCCTCGTGTTTACGTCTTTGTTGACGGACGAAGAGCAGCAGTTAGCCGCCCTGACAAGCGATCTGATGGAAATACGGAAACAGCGCAATTACCTGATTTATTCAAACGAGTCGGCGCCTAATGTAGAGAATATGGTCAATCTTTTTCAGTATGCCGGCATCGTCGATCAGTCGTTGATGGACGAGTTGGCCGTCAACGGTTTTGCATTGATTCCCGATTCCGCCGAACAGCTTTTCCAGCTGTATCAAGAAAATGATGCAATGGGACTGCCCTGTTTCGTTACTTCCGACCTCATGTTGCAGGTGATGCACCTGTATCATGCCTACATGCTGAAAACGGTGGAAGAAGAACGATTGTCGCCCCTGCTGGCAGACCTCTGTTTTTCATTGTATCAATCGTCACTGGCGCAGGCGCGGAAAGAGAAAAAAGATGAAAAGGCCGCCATGAACAATGCCGTCTTTTTTGCGGTACCTTACAGTCTGGTAACAGGCAAAAACTTGAAAATAAGCGGCGAATATCAGATAAAAATGGAGGAAGAATTAGCCTATATCGAACAGCAAACCGACCATTTGTCGTCGTTACTTCCGCAAACATCGGTTTTTCCATACAGCGCCTTTCAATCGAAGGGACACTACGCACATTCGATTGTTTTGCGGCGATATTACCGCGCCTTGAAATGGCTGCAAACCGCTTCCTTTAATATGAACAGCGAGCCTCAACGCCGTCAGGCCGTTATGCTGGCGTTGCTGTTGCAGTCCGATGCAAAGGCCTTGCAGTCCTACCTCCGGTTGCTTCAAATCATGTCCATTTTGCAGGGACCGCCTGCCTGCGCTTCTATTTCCCAAATCCACGCCTGTTTGCGGAATGAGCGTGTCAAGACATTAGATGCCGCCATGACGGTTAAAACGCAATCTGCCGTCAAGCGCTTTCTGTCGAATGCCGGCGCCGTCTGCTTTATCCCTCCTCCTTTTTCCCTTGATGACGAAATATTGCATCAATTGACGGATCAAACGCCGGACGCGGTAAGGGCTTTTCCGAAGGCCCTGGATGTGTTTGCGGCTTTCGGCGCCCAACCGGCATTTGAACGCCTGTTCCACCATTTTCAGGAGGATACCCTGTGGGTGGAATACCCCGCCCGGATGACAAAAATGATGGACATGGTGCGTAACACAACCCCCGACCATCATTCCCTCTTTCATAAATGGATGGATATTCTGCTGACCTTGCCGAATCGACCTGCGGAAACAAAAGCGCGGCAGCGGAAAGAGATGACAACGGCATCCGCTTCATGGGCGAAATGGAAACATGACCTGCTGATTTACGGAGTCATTCCCGATCATCCCGACCCGTTGCCTGTCCGTTCGGTCGGCAGTGAAGCCCTTCCCGAAGCGATCACCCCGGGTTACGTGGAACCGAACCCGCTTTTCTGGGAAAAAACGCTTGAATGGATGCAGTTTACGGAAAATTTTCTGAAAAAATACCAACTGATGACGCCCGATTTGCAGTTGCGTACCGATTGTTTGCAACGATACCTCACGCGGTTAAAAAACGTGACCGACAAACAGGCCGGCAATGAACTTCCGGATCGCTCGGACTATCGTTTCATGACTCACATAGGCGACAGCATCGGGCAATTATCGCTCTCTATGGTAACGCCGCCTGTGGACAGGTGGCAATGGACGGCAGGCCCCGACCGGTGCGCAGCCATCACGGAAACGCTCTACCGGCGGACAACTCCTCCGATAGCATCCCTGTTTGCACAGGCAGGCAACGTAACCTGTCTGTATGCGATAGTCGAAATAGACGGATTCCTGTACCTGACGCGCGGCGCGGCTTTTGACTATCTTGAATTTGTAGCGCCTTGACGGTCATCTACCGACGGACGAAAACGGCGTAAAACATTCTCTGTTATCAGCCGGCGCAAACGAAAACGCCGTTTGAGAACGCGGTAAGTATGCAAAAGGCAAAAATGGCGAAAAGCGCGGTTGCACGAAAAATATCGGGAAATTAAAAATTCATGGTTTTTCCGTCAAAATTTATTATCTTTGCCACGTTAATTTATTATTTTTTATAAAATGGCAAAACCAACTTTATTGGCATTGGCAGCAGGCATGGGTAGCCGCTACGGAGGATTGAAACAGATCGACACACTGGGGCCGAGCGGAGAAACCATCATAGATTATTCCATTTACGACGCTATCAGGGCGGGATTCGGAAAGGTAGTGATGGTCATACGCAAAAGCATTGAAGAAGATTTCAAGCAGGTGTTTTTCAAGAAATACAGCGGGCAAATAGATATTGAATACGTACTTCAGGAAATAGAGTATGTACCGGAGGGGATCAGCTACAACCCCGAACGGGTAAAGCCTTGGGGTACGGCTCATGCCGTATTGATGGCAGCCGACATTATCCGCGATCCGTTTTGCGTCATCAACGGCGACGATTTCTACGGCGCGGACGCTTTCCGGAAGATGGCGTCGTACCTGCAACAGCAGAACAACGAGGACACCAATTATTGCATGGTAGGATACCAACTGGCACGCACGCTCTCCGACTATGGATTTGTGGCTCGCGGAATTTGCAATACCGACGAAAACGGCTTTCTGAAAGACGTCACGGAATGTACGCAAATCAAACGTATCGGAAGTGTCATTTGCTACAAAGACGCTCAAGAAATCAACCATCCGCTTCCTGACGAACAAACGGTTTCGATGAATTTTTGGGGTTTTACGCCTTCTTACTTTAAGGTATTGAAAACCTCTTTTGAAAAATTCATCCGGGAAAAAGGCAACGATCTGAAATCGGAACTCTATATCCCCACCGTAATGAGCGAACTCATCAAAGAAAAGAAAGCGACGGTAAAAGTGCTCAACAGTAGCGCCGAATGGTTCGGCGTTACCTACAAAGAAGACAGATCATACGTGGTTGACCGACTGAAAACACTGACAGACACGGGAACTTACCCAAGTCCTCTCTGGAAATAGGCAGGTTTCCCCTTTTGAATGGTCAATTGCAGATCATTTTCTTGTAGGTAAGCGCAGGATCATCCGTCCATTGGTATTTCCCGTAGAATAGTTGAATAACCGGTTTGGGAATCAACTTTTCAAGGCTTCTCAACAATACGATGTCGTATTTTCGATGAAAATTTATCCAGCATTGGTTGCAGGTTTTTGCGTATTTTTTTTGTAATGCCACAGCCTCTTTTCCGTTATAAATTTCGTCAAGCGATTTTTCATAAATATTTCCTAATCGTACATCAAGGTTTTGACATACAGGCACATTGCCGTCAGGATGAATGACCAGCGAATCAAAAATACTGTAACAGTTAAGTTTTAATCTTCCTGTTTTCCATTCGTTGTATAAAACCAGAAAATCGTAATTCTCCGATGTGGTTTTTACATT
>JAIRLS010000062.1 GCA_031259205.1 Bacteroidales bacterium
GAAGTTGAGGCAAATTACATCGAAGTCGAAGCAAATTACAATGACGCTTTTGGTTTCGGTACGAAACGTGGATTTATAATGACAGACATGCCAAAATGCGACAATTTGAAATACACCCCCGGGATTTTTACGTTTTGGCAATTTACAAAAGATTGCTTTACTTTGTAAGTTATTATTAAATAATTTCATTATGTTTCAACCGGTTCAAATTACAGACAGTGTTTATTATGTGGGTGTCAACGACAGGCGCAAGTTATTGTTTGAGAATCAGTTTCCCGTACCATACGGCGTGTCCTACAATGCCTATCTCGTCTGTGACGAGGAAGTGGCGTTGATTGATACGGTGGACGTCGGTTTTGCCGATCTGTTCCTGAAAAAAATCGAATCTGTTATCGGGAACAGAGAAATAGACTATCTCATCATCAACCACATGGAGCCGGATCATTCCGGCTCTGTCCGGTTCATCAAGGAACGGTATCCCCGCATCCGGATAGTCGCCAATGCAAAGACTTTCGACATGCTCAACGGATATTTCGGCATTATTGATCATCTTCACGAGGTAAAAGACGGTGATATGCTGGAACTGGGGCGTCGTCGACTGCGCTTTGCCCTGACGCCGATGGTTCACTGGCCTGAAACGATGATGACCTATGACCTGACGGACAAGGTACTTTTTTCCGGCGACGCTTTCGGCACTTTCGGAGCGCTCAACGGAGGCCTCATCGACGAAACAATGGATATAAGCCGCTTTTGGGACGAAATGAGGCGTTACTACGCTTGTATTGTTGGGAAATACGGCGTGCCGGTTCAAAATGCAATGAAAAAGTTGAAAGATACGGAAATGCGATACATTTGCACTACCCACGGCCCCGTGTGGCATGAACATATCCGGCAGACGTTGCAACTTTACGACCGCTGGAGCCGTTACGAAGCCGCCCCCGGCGCAGTGATCGCTTACGGTTCCATGTACGGGAATACGGAACAAATGGCCGAAACTATTGCCGAAGGTGTAGTGAAGGGCGGCGTAAAAGAAGTTGCCATGTACGACACTTCCCACACGGATTCATCTTATATACTAAGCGATATTTTTCAATATTCCGGTTTTATCGTGGGCAGCCCCACCTATATGGGCGGTATATTGCCTCAGGTGGAGTCGCTCCTCAGTAAAATAGAGGTTCGTGGAATAAAAAACCGCACATGTGCCGTGTTCGGCTCTTTTACCTGGGCAGGAACGGCTATCAAAAAAATCCTGCCGGCAATGGAAGCCCTGAAATGGGAAATAACAGGCTCCGTAGAAGAAAAACAAGCGCTGAAACAGGAAAAATACCAGGACTGCGTAACGCTTGGAAAAACGCTGGCCGAAAAAATCCTCTCGGCAGAGAAATAAAACCTGTTAGCGTTTCGCGCTGATATAAAATAAATTACCCAATGCTTCGTGTCCCTTGTGCGACTTCATGTTTTTTTCAACCACAAAGGGCGCAAAGTTCCCGGTCAGGGGGACAATATGCCCTGACGGACAGATGCTCTTTTCTATTGATATAACTGCCCTGACGGGCATTGCCTTGTGTTCCTGTGCATTCAGACGAAAATCTTTCTTCTGTAAAAACTTTTTTTCATTTTATGCGCTTGGAAAACTCACGTTTTTCATCTAATTTTGTACTCCGGCTATTGGGACAATGGAGTGTGATTGTTATTTTTATTTTGCAAAAATACGCCATTTCTTCCTGATTGCCAAGTTTTATGACAGCATGCTTTTTACGTCATCAAATATTTTGGGTATGAACATATAATCCCTCAAAATTTAAATGCGTTGCCCTGGGATTTAGCTATGCGTTTGGAAATGTTAAGATATTCATCTAATTTTGAAATTCTCTTGTTATTGGACAATAAACATATAAATCATTATATATGAACAGGTTTAAAAATACTATTCTGGTAATTCCGGTGATATTAGCCGCAGGATGCGCCGGCGACGATGGGCTGACGCCTGTTGTGCCGACGGAGAAGGAGCTTGGTCGCGCTTTTGGGAAAAAAGACGAACTGTTGTTTAAAAATCCGTCTAAGGTATATTATCCTGAAACATGGTTTCACTTTATCGGCGGGAATGTGTCGAGGGAAGGCATCACAGCCGATCTGGAAGCCATTGCCGGCGCCGGTATTTCCGGCGTTCAGTTGTTTCACGGGCAGTTTGGGGGTGAATGGCCGGGCGTGAAGCCGCAGATCACATGCTTAAGCCCGTCATGGGACGAGGTGGTAGGGCATACGGCACAGGAGTGCCGGCGGCTGGGATTGCGTTTTACCATGCAAAACTGTCCGGGTTGGGCAATGTCCGGCGGTCCGTGGATCGAATCCTCCAATGCCATGCGTCATCTGGCGTGGAGCCGTACCGATACGGAGGGCGGCCGGCCATTGGCTCTGCCCCTGCCGGTTCCTCACTCCGGCAAAGAATCCTGGCGCGACTACAGGGACATTGCAGTCCTTGCCTTTCCTACCCCGCAGGACGATACGGACAGGCCGCTCCAACCGCAGTCCGTCCGGAGCAACCGTCCGGAATTACCGTGGAAGGAATGTCTGTCCGGACAGGCGGATGCGAAAATACGCCTCGCCCCTGCTTCTCCCGACCAGCCGAACTGGGTAGAAGTCGCCTTTCCCGATGCCGTCCCCCTTCGCACCATCGAATTTTCCAGCGTAAACGGGTTTAACCACGCATGGTGTTACGTACCCGGCGTTACAGTTACCGTACAGGCGATATTGCCCGGCGGAGAGGTGAAAGAAATTCTGCAAACGGAACTCCCGCAAAGCAATTCGCAGGACGACCGTCCTCTTTCGCTTGCCTGTTCGGAGATACCGGATGTAAAAACCTACCGTATCAGTATCGTCAATCTGCACGACATGTCTGTCGCTTCGTTGCGCCTGTTCTCCGCCGCACGTAAAAACAGCTGGGAGTCGGAAGCCGGATGGACGCTGAGAAGCATCATGCGCACCGGCGCACCGCTTGTGCAGTCGCCGGCGGCATACGTCCGCAGGGAACAGGTTCTCGACCTGTCGCAGTTCATGGACGCGCATGATACGCTGAAATGGGACGCTCCCGTCGGAAAATGGACTGTCCTGCGCATCGGACATGTGAATACGGGACAACGCAACGCGCCGGCGCCACCGGAAGGAACAGGCTGGGAATGTGACAAACTCTCCCCGTCCGGTCCGGACGCCCATTTTGCCGGCTACATCGGACGTCTTGCAGATGGGCCTCTCCACGGCGGCCTGCTGAACGGAATGCTCATGGACAGTTGGGAATGTAAAACGCAAACATGGACAACAGACATGGAACAACTGTTCGCCCGCCGCGCCGGTTATCCGTTGCGCCAATGGTTGCCCGCCGTTTTCGGTTATGTGCTGAATACCCCCGATTCCACCGCCCGTTTCCTGCTCGACTGGCGCGGAAACATCGGCCGGCTTTTGTCCGACAATTTTTACGGACGCATGGCGGAACTTGCGCACGACAAAGGGCTGGCGGTAACCTGCGAAACGGCTGCCGGCGACGTTTTTCCCGCTGACATCCTCGAATATTTCAAACACGCCGACGTGCCGATGTGCGAATTTTGGCAGCCCATCGGCGAATCTTTCGTAGGCTCGATCAATTTCAAACCCGTCAAACCGACGGTTTCCGCCGCCCGCCTGTACGGAAAGCCGCGCATAGCCGCCGAAGCGTTTACCTCGTTTGAACTGACGTGGAACGAACATCTCCAAATGTTGAAAGAAACCGCTAATATCAATAGCGTCGAAGGCGTAACCCATCTGGTGTTCCACACCTATACGCACAACCCGCGTACGGATTTCTTGCCGCCCGGAACGTCTTTCGGCACAAACATCGGAACCCCTTTCCTCAGAGGACAGGTATGGTGGAAATACATGCCGGCGCTGACGGATTATCTTGCCCGTTGCAGTTTCATGCTCGAACGCGGAAAACCCGTGTCGGACGTACTTTGGTATCTGGGAGATGAAATCAACCATAAACCCGATCAGAATGCGCCTTTTCCGCCGGGCTTCAAATACGACTATTGCAATCCCGACGTGCTGCTCCACCGGCTTTCCGTACGCGACGGGAAGATCGTCACGCCGGAAGGCGTCAGCTACCGGATATTGTGGATGCCCGACAATCTGCGCATGTTGCCGCAAACTTTGGAGAAACTGCGTTCCCTTATTCGCGACGGCGCTACTGTCGTCGGTGATGCGCCGGCAGAACCTGCTACACTGTCGGGAGGACTTGCCGCCCAACGGCGTTTCGATGCAGCAGTGCGCGATATATGGGGAGAGGCAGCGCCCGGAGTCCGTAAAATGGGCAAAGGGACAGTCGTTTCCGGCATGTCGCTCGATTCGGCAATGCGGCAACTGGAGATATCTCCCGACGTTACAGGGGAAGGAGCGCTGTGGATGCACCGGAAAACGAAGAACGCCGAGTGGTATTTTGTCTGTACGCCGAAAGGGAAAGACTTTCACGGCACGCTTTCCTTCCGCAACAACGGGGATGTGGAAATATGGAATCCCGTGAACGGCGAAATCACTTCTCCCGCAGTTAAACGGGAGGGGAAACGCACTGCGGTGTTGCTCCGTCTGCCTGAAGCAGGCTCGTGTTTCGTTGTTTTCCGCCATACCGACAAGCCGTCCGTCACCATTGAGCAGGTTTCGGAAGGGGAGACGCCGTTGCTTTCCGCCGATTTAGGCATGTCGCCGTCCGGCGGTGCGCTTTCCTGCGAAATCACTCCCGACGGAAAAGGCGTCATTGCGTGGAAATCAGGGACGTTTACCGTGCAGCGATCCAACGCCTTGCAGCAAACCGTTAAGGCAGATGTCCCCGCCGCCATTCCGCTGAAAGCCCCCTGGGAACTTGCTTTTTCGCCCGGATGGGGCGCACCCTCCACACTGCGCACGGCAACACTGAAAGCATGGAAAGACCTTGACGTTTCGAAGGAAGCGAAGGCCTACTCCGGAACGGTGCAATACGCCACCACCTTCGACGTTGACGAATGGAGCGATGACCTGTGCTTCATACTTGATCTCGGCCGGGTGGAAATGATTGCCGACGTGTCGGTCAACGGGAAACGGACGGACGTGTTGTGGGCGTCCCCCTACCGGACGGACATTTCCGCCGCCGTGCAGAAAGGCAGGAATACACTGACGGTCGAAGTTACCGGCACGTGGTTTAACCGTCTGGTCTATGATGCGGCACAACCGCAAGACAACCGCAAGACATGGACTATTGCAGGCCCTCCGAAAGAAAAGGCCTTGGTCGAAAGCGGATTATTAGGGCCTGTCGTTCTTCATACCGGCCGGAAAATATATTAAATTTAACCGGAATAAAATGAAAATCAATATCTATATTGTGCTGAGGGTTCTTCTCATCTCTACCGTTGTATTACTGGGATGGTATTTTTCAGATATTCTGCTGTACCTGTTTTTTGCATTCATTTTTTCTTTGATAGGAAGACCGATAGCGCGTAAAATCAGTTCCGTCAGGATATATAAATACCGTATTTCCTATGGAATAGGCACACTGTGTACCATGCTGCTGTTTATTCTGTTGTTATCGCTTGTGATGCTGATACTGATTCCCATGCTGGTCGGCGAAATGCAAACACTTGCCCATGTCAACTATGACGAACTGGCCGTCAGTCTTAAGATTTTTTTGAATGATATCCAGCAATTCCTGCATCAGAACAGGATGATCGACCCGAATGAAACCGTTATGGATATACTCACATCCGAAATCAAACGATTTGTCAGTTTCACTTCTTTTTCGAACATTCTCAGCGGTTTTTTAAGCGTCACCAGTTCCATTCTGTTTGCCCTGTTCTGTATTCTTTTCTTTTCTTTCTTTTTTATCAAGGACGATTTTAGCCTCGAAGACATTGCCATGTTTGTGTTTGGGAAACAAAACCTTGTTAACGTAAAAGAAATTTCCCAAAAAATCAGCTATCTGCTTTCGCGTTATTTTATCGGCCTTACGCTGGAAGTCTTTTGCATGATTGTGCTTATCTATGTCGGACTGATCATCTTCGGTATCAAAGGCGCATTACTGTTTGCCGTGTTTGGCGGCATTCTCAATATTGTTCCCTATCTGGGGCCTATCACCGGAACGGCTACCTGCTGCCTGTTCGGTATGATCGACTGCGTAAGTATCAACGAATTTCAAGCTGTCTTGCCTACCGTCGTTAAGATTGCCGGCGTATTCATAGTGGCCAACCTGATAGACAACCTGCTGCTGCAACCGTTCATTTATTCGCAAAGCCTGAAAACCCATCCTGTGGAAATCTTTATCGTACTTATCATGGGAGGCACTTTGGCCGGTATTATCGGAATGATTATCGCTATTCCGGTGTATATGATTATCCGTACCGTCACCGTTGAACTGATCGGTTTCATGAATACAAAGCAGACGAATAACTGAAAAATATTATTAATGACGGCTAAACGGTAAAAGACAACGCTTTATCACTCAAAACCAAGGATCGAAAGACAAAAATTTCTTTCTCTATCGAACTGCCGGATATTTTTCATAGCGCCTCAAAAAAGAATGAACCGTTTTTCGGAGTTTCCTTTAATAAAAGTTACAAAAACATATTGCAAAGATAGCATGACGCATAAAAATTTCGGCAGTATCTTGTATTCAGATTATTATCAGCCACAGATAAATCTTTCCCGGCCAATTTGAGGTATTGCCCGAAATCAGGTCTTCTGCACCGGTATTTGCCGGTTGAAACTTTCTTCGAGAGAAATCAGCGTTTCCGTACGGGTAATACCCGGAATGGATTGCAGTTTGTCCACCAGAATATATTTAAGATGTTCGTTATCATGAGCATATACTTTGATAAAAATGGAGTAGTCGCCTGTAGTATAATGACATTCGGTAATTTCCGGTATTGTGTTCAGCTGTTCGACAACGGATTTAAACATGCTCGCTTTTTCCAAAAAAATACCCATAAAGGCGCAGGTATGATATCCCATGATCTTGGGATTGAGGATAAATTCCGATCCTTTTACAATGCCGAGTCGGGTAAGCCGTTGCATCCGTTGGTGCACGGCGGCTCCCGATATGCCGCAATCACGGGCGACCTCAAGAAAAGGCACTCTGGCATTGGCGCAAATCATGGATAATATTTTTCGGTCTAAATTGTCAATTTGAAACTTTTCAGCCATTTTTTGAATCTTGTTACCTGAATTTTAGTGATAAAAAATACTTAGTTTGAATAAAAAATGAATTTTAATTGCTTTTATGCGGAGAAATTATCATTTTTGCAAAAATAATAAAAATTTGTTCTTTTTATCTTTTTTTATTAAAAATCATAATAAATAATCACATGTCGAAGTTATATTTTCCAAAATCATATATTCCCGTGTTAAATTTACGTCAAACAGAAAAGGCGGTGAAACAGTTGAAAGATTTTTTTGAATCCAATTTATCTTCCGAACTGTCATTGCGCCGAGTGACCGCCCCTTTGTTTGTGCTGAAAGGCACGGGCGTAAACGATGACCTCAACGGAGTGGAGCGTCCTGTCGCCTTTCCCATCAAAGACATGGGCGAAGTCACTGCCGAAGTAGTCCATTCTCTGGCCAAATGGAAACGGATGATGCTGGCGGAATACCATATTGAAACGGGATACGGCTTATATACGGACATGAACGCCATCCGCCCCGACGAAGAATTGGATAACCTGCACTCTATTTATGTTGACCAATGGGACTGGGAACTTTCAATAACAAAAAAGAACCGTTCGCTGGATTTTCTGAAAAAAACGGTAAGTAAAATTTACCGGGTGCTGAAACGTACGGAATTTTTTGTTTACGAAAATTATCCGGATTTACAACCACAATTGCCGGAGGAAATTACATTCATTCATTCGGAAGATTTGTTGGCCATGTATCCCGACAAACCGGTGAAAGAGCGGGAACAGTTGATCACCCGTCAGTACGGAGCCGTGTTCATCATCGGCATCGGAGGCTATTTGGCGGACGGTACGCTGCACGACGGTCGCGCCCCCGACTACGATGACTGGACAACCGAAACCACTCCCGGACATAAAGGACTGAACGGAGATATCTTTCTCTGGAATCCCATACTTGACTGTGCTTTTGAAGTTTCGTCCATGGGCGTCCGCGTAGATAAAATAGCTTTGCTCAGACAATTGGCTATCCGGCGCCTCGAAAACCGCAAAGAACTGCTGTTTCATCAAAAACTGCTGAACGACGAACTGCCGCTCTCTATCGGCGGCGGTATCGGACAGTCAAGGCTTTGCATGTATTTCCTGAAAAAGGCGCATATCGGTGAAACACAAGCCAGCATTTGGCCGCAGGATATGATGGAAGAGTGCAAAAAACACCACATTTTGCTGGTATAACAATGAAATTCCGCGCCGTTATCTTCGATCTCGACGGAACATTGGCCGATACGCTGGAAGACATCGCCGACGCCATGAACAGGACGCTGTCTGCCGGCGGTTATCCCACACACCATTATGGGGCATACCGTTTTCTGGTGGGCAAAGGAATGAAAAATCTGGTCGCCCAAAGTCTTCCGGAACAGGAGAGATGCGAAATCGTCATCGAAAAATGTTATGCCCGTATGTTGGCCGATTACACGCAAAATTATGTCAACAAGACACATCTGTACGACGGAATACCGGAACTGTTGGACGAACTGTTCCGACGCACCGTCAAAATGGCGGTATTATCCAACAAAGACGACGTGATCACTCGAAAAATATGTTGCGAACTGTTTCAAAACCGTTATTTTGAGATGATACTTGGTTCCACCGTGCGGTTTCCGCGCAAACCCAATCCGCAAGCGGCGTTGTTTATTGCCGGAGAGATACAGGCGTCTTCCGACGAGATTATCTACATCGGCGATAGCGACGTGGATATGCAAACCGCATCTGCTGCCGGGTTTTACGCTGTCGGCGCGGGCTGGGGATTCCGTCCGGAGGAGGAGTTGCTGCACAACGGCGCCCGAAAAGTAATCCGTCATCCGAGAGAGTTACTGCCCCTGTTCGATTCGTAGAGAGCCAAGTCGGGTTAAGCAAATGGATTTACTTATCCTTGGGCGGATCGAACAGACTTTCCAAAGAGGGCGGAGCAGGGGCAGCCGGTTCCGGGAAGAACGTATAACAGTAATTGCCGTTCCGAAGGCCTGCCGTAAATTTCCATTTCCGCAATACAACCATGGAAACGAAGTTACATACCGCGGCGGCTTCTTTCGATACGTCTTTGACGGAAACCATTTCCATCCGGTCGGGGTGAACAGTAACGAACAAGCGACGCGAGTCAGCCCATATATGGATGATATCCAATACCTGCAAAAATATTTTTTTCTCAAGCATACATTATTACCACTTACCAACGATTTTTATTTTTTACAAATTTACTGAAAAAAATCACTGCTGTCCGATTAAAATTATGTGATTTTTTTTGTGTATGTGAAATAGTTTACAGGGATGTAGTTTTTCGGTTTTAAATGCTCTACAATTAAATATTTGCAAATAGAAACAGATTTGACTGCAAATATGAGATTCTCCGAAACATACAAAAAAGTAACCCTTATGTTATTGATGTACGTATATATGCATAAAACACAGCGCGTTACAGAATTGTTTGATATTTTAACCGGACAGCAATGGAAAAAAATGAAAAAAACTTGCAACGTGTTTTGTTTTTGATAAAACACAAAATCTTTTCAACAGAGCTAATGCCCGGCCTCCAAAAAAGATGACGTCAAAAGTTTTCGTCGTTTTTTCAGCCTCCCCATCCCTCGCGGTCGAGGCTGCGGTACTGGATAGCTTCGGCAAGATGCTGTACTTGTATGTTTTCGGAGGCTTCCAAATCGGCAATGGTGCGCGACACCTTGATAATACGGTCGTATGCACGCGCCGACAGTCCTAATTTCTGCATGGCCGTTTTCAGGATGTTTTGTCCGGCGGCGTCAATTTCGCAATATTTTTGCAGCATCCGGGAAGACATTTGCGCGTTGCAGTGAATGCCTTCGTATTGGGCGAATCTTGTTTTCTGGATATTGCGTGCGTCCACTACTCGCCGGCGTATCGCCTTGCTGGATTCTGCCTCGCGTTGTTCCGACAATTTTTCAAACGGCACGGGCACCACTTCGATGTGGATGTCGATGCGGTCGAGCAGCGGCCCCGAGATGCGGCTCAAATATTTCTGCACCATGCCGGGCGCACACATGCATTTTTTCTCCGGATGATTGTAAAACCCGCACGGACAGGGATTCATGGAAGATACCAGCATGAAACTTGCCGGATATTCCACGGCAAAACGGGCGCGGGATATGGTAATGACCCGGTCTTCCAGTGGTTGTCGCATCACTTCGAGAACGGTACGTTTAAATTCGGGTAATTCGTCCAAAAACAGGACTCCGTTGTGTGCCAGAGATATTTCTCCGGGCTGTGGGAATGATCCTCCGCCCACCAGCGCAACATCGCTGATGGTATGGTGCGGCGAACGAAAGGGGCGTTTAGTGATGAGCGCCGTTCCCTTGTTGGTCTTTCCTGCTACAGAGTGGATTTTAGTGGTTTCCAGCGCTTCGTCGATGGTAAGGGGCGGCAGTATTCCGGGCAGTCGTTTGGAGAGCATCGTTTTTCCTGCTCCCGGAGGCCCTATCAGGATGATGTTGTGTCCTCCGGCGGCGGCGATTTCCATTGCCCGTTTTACGTTTTCCTGACCTTTTACATCCGAGAAATCGGATTCATAGTGGCTGTGATGCAGAAACTCTTTGTCTATGTCGATTTTTACCGGCTCCAGCGCGCTTGTTCCGTTCAGCAGATCAACTACTTCTTTGATATTAGTAGCTCCATAGACGGTAATCCCGTCCACGATAGCGGCTTCTTTGGCATTTTGTGCGGGAAAGATACAGGAAGTGAAACCTTCCTGACGCGCCTGTAGTGCGATGGGCAGAGCGCCTTTGATGGGTTGTATGGTTCCGTCGAGCGACAATTCGCCCATGATAATGTACTGCTCCAGCCGGTCGCTTGCCATCATCTCATAAGCGGCCAGCATCCCCACTGCCAGCGGAAGGTCGTAAGCCGATCCTTCCTTGCGGATGTCGGCCGGGGCCATGTTGATAACGACTTTCCTGCCCGGAAGTTGGAATCCCTGCATCTGTAACGATGATTCGATGCGCTGCTGGCTCTCTTTGACGGCGCTGTCGGGCAGTCCTACCAGTAAAAAGTTAACTCCCCTGCTCACATTCACTTCGATAGTAATTGTGGTGGCTTTTATTCCGTACACCGCACTTCCGAAAGTTTTTACCAGCATATAATGTTCTGTTAGCGGTATTATTTAAGCCATTCCGACAATTTGTCGTCCAAACTGTTGAAGTCGGACTGTACGTCCTTTTCAATAATTATTCCTTCCTCATTCAACAGGATAGCATAGGGAATGGAAAAGACGGAATACAGCGAAACGGCTTTGCTTTTCCAAAAAGCCAGATCCGACATGTGAATCCACTCCATCCGGTCGTCGGCAATGGCCTGTTTCCACTCTTCCATGTTCCGGTCGAAGGAAATGCTTACTATTTCGAATCCCTTGTTCTTGTATTTATTGTACAGTTCCACCAGTTCGGGGCTGGCTTGACGGCAGCCGGGACACCACGACGCCCAGAAATCGACCAGCACGTATTTGCCTTTTCCGGCATAATCGGACAGTTTGACCGGTTGATCGTCGGGCGTTTTCATTTCCATGTCGATAAAAGTTTGTCCTATCGCTGTTCTTTTGGCGGCAGACAGCTTTTCTTTCACCCTTTTCACCCATTGGGAGGGATGAGCGTCGTCAAAAGCATTGACGATGTCTTCAAATTCTTCAATGTCAACAAAATGCGAAAGGATATTGTCGGTAATGAAAGCAGTAATGATGTTGGACGGGTTTTGTTTTACAAAATCGGTCATGTACTGTGTCCGTTCCTTGATTAATTGTTCCATGTTTCGAAGGATAGCGTTCGCTTGGGCAGTATCGCTGTCGGAAGTCAGGCGCAAAAAGTTGTAATCATCGTTCAGTTTTTCCGATTGCTGTTCAAACTCCCTTATCCGATGATTAAAACGTACAAACAGGTCGTTTTCCGAGGAACCTGTTATTTTTGCAGCAGAGATACTGTCTTTATCCACTGTTATGCTGATTTTTGAATTTTCGATAAAAAACTGCACAGGTCCGGTATGCCCGATGTACAGCAGGACATAATCCGGACAGGCGACAGTTCCCTTGAAAGTGAATTTCCCGTTTTTGACGACGGCGCTGTCAATGGTTTTCGGGGTGAAATCTTGATACTGCTTTAAATAAACAGTATCATTTTCCGCATTTTTAACTGTGCCTCGGATGAGGTAGGCCGGATGTTCCGAGCAGGCATAAAGCAGGCAAACAACGGCAAAAAGAATGGTAAAACGCTTCATTTTTTTGATATTTTATATTGTGCAAATGTAATAAAAAATCAAGGAAATAAATTTTTATCCTTCCTAAAATTAAAATTAGTAAAGATTTTTCAATGTTGTTTTGCCCCTCTAACGTTCATCCGGAGGGAAAAAAGATACTGCGATGCGGTGATGAAAAGAGTTTTCATGTCCTTGCCTCCAAAACAGACATTGGCCGTCCAGTTGGCGTCGACAGCGATATGTCCGATCTGTTCTCCTTGCGGGCTGAAGATGGTAACCCCTTTGCCTGTCAGATAGATATTGCCTTTCCGGTCGATGGTCATTCCATCGGAACCCATGGGGGCAAAGAGTTTCCTGCCGGACAGCGAACCGTCGGGCAGAACGTCGTACAGGTATGTTTTTTTATCGCCAATATCGGCGACATATAGCCGTTTGCCATCCGGCGAACCGATGATTCCGTTCGGTTTTTGCAACGTCGTTTCTACGGCTGTCAGTGTTTTCCGGTCGGGTGAGAGATAATACACGTATTCCCCCTTTTGCTGCATGGTTGGATTGTGTGTCCAGTATTTTCGGACGTATAGCGGGTCGGTAAAATAAATCGCGCCGTTGGGATGCACCCATAAGTCGTTGGGGCCGTTCAGTCTTTTCTCTTCAAAAGCGTTGACCAGTACGGTGTGATGGCCGTCCATGTCGATGCTCCACAACTCGTTGTCCATGTCGGAACAGGCGATCAGGCAGCCGTTCCGGTCGAAATACAGGCCGTTGGCACGTCCCGGATTTTCGTGAAAAACGGAGAGTTTCCCTTCTGTTGTCCAGATCAGGATACGGTTATTGGGCTGGTCGGTAAAATATACATTGCCTTTTTTGTCTGCGGCAGGTCCTTCGGTAAAGGCAAATCCTTCCGCCCGTTTTTCCACTTGTGCTCCTTTCGCCACAAGACGCTTGGGATGATCCTTGCCTGAGGCAGGCAACCATGCCGGAAGAAGCGCGATACAGAAAAACAGGATTTTTTTCAAAGCAGGTAAAATGTAAAATGGACAGGTTACTGCCGGATGTCAGGCGGTAGAAAACTTTTTTTCCGCGATACGCGCTTTTTTGCCGGTCAGGTTTCGCAAGTAGAAAATCCTCGAACGACGCACTTTGCCGTATTTGTTGACTTCTATCTTTTCAATGAAAGGGGAATTGACGGGGAAAATTCTTTCTACTCCGATCTCGCCCGACATTTTACGAACAGTAAAAGTCGCTGTTTTGCACTGGATAACAACGCCTCTGTATTGCTGAATACGTTCTTTGTTGCCTTCTTTGATTTTATAGTGAACGGTGATGGTATCCCCGCTACCGAATTTCGGGAAATCGTGTGATACGGTATTTTGCTCTTGAATAAACTTCATCAAATCCATGACTGTAATTTATATAAATAAAATATTTTGGGATGCAAAGGTAAGATTTTTTTTGATTCGTTCTCAAAATTATTTAAAAAGTTTTCTTCTTGTGTTTTGAGGACATTCGTTATTTATTATTCTTTTTCAGCACGTTGTCAGGTTTTCACAGGGACAAAAACAGCGTTTGCGGCAAAGGACAAGCGACTGTTCATCCTTTGCCGTATCCGCATACCGTGCAGGCGTTATTTCCTGTTGCCGGAGTGTCCTCTGAACACGCGCGTAGGCGAAAATTCTCCCAAGCGGTGTCCTATCATGTTTTCGGTGACGTACACGGGGATAAATTTGTTCCCGTTATGTACGGCGATGGTGTGTCCCACGAAATCGGGTGAAATCATGGAGCGGCGCGACCATGTTTTGATTACGGTTTTCTTGTTGGTTTCGTTCATTTTCAGAATGCGTTTTTCCAACTTATAATCAATGAAAGGGCCTTTTTTTAATGAACGGCTCATAGGTGGTTATTTTTTTCTACGTTCAACAATATATTGACTGGAAATTTTTTTCGAGTTTCGCGTTTTGTAGCCTTTGGCAGGTATTCCTTTGCGAGAGCGCGGATGTCCTCCGGAAGCGCGACCTTCGCCGCCTCCCATTGGGTGATCGACGGGGTTCATGGCAACGCCTCTGGTGCGTGGGCGGCGTCCCAGCCAGCGATTGCGGCCTGCCTTGCCGGATTGTTCGTTGGAATGATCGGGGTTGCTCACCGAACCGATAGTGGCTTTGCAGGTGATCAGAACCATCCGTATTTCGCCGGAGGGCAGTCGCAAGTTGGCGTATTTGCCTTCGCGAGAAAGCAGTTGTGCATACGTGCCTGCGCTGCGTGCCATTGAAGCGCCTTCGCCCGGACGGAGTTCGATGTTGTGTACGATTGTGCCCAGCGGTATATCCGACAGGTAGAGCGTGTTGCCTACTTCGGGTGCAACATTGTGTCCCGCCTCGATTTTTTGTCCTACTTTCAGCCCCACGGGCGCAATGATGTAGCGTTTTTCGCCGTCGGCGTATGCTACCAGTGCGATACGTGCGCTGCGGTTGGGGTCGTATTCGATGGTTTTCACCGTGGCGGGGATATTTTCCTTGTCGCGCAGGAAATCAATGATGCGTAGCCGGCGTTTATGGCCGCCGCCTGTGTAACGCATGGTCATTTTACCTGAATTGTTGCGTCCTCCCGATTTCTTGAGGGGATAGAGCAATGATTTTTCGGGAGTGGTGCAGGTAATGTCGTCAAAAGTGGTGACGATCTTGTGTCTTTGTCCCGGTGTGGTAGGTTTAAATTTCTTTAATGCCATAACCGTTTATATATTACTGTAAAAGTCTATTTTTTCGCCTTTTCTGAGCGTCACTGTCGCTTTCTTGCAGGCGTTGGTTTTGCCTGCAATGACGCCCGCTTTCGTGACGCGCGATTTGTTTTTACCCGCATAACGCATGGTATTTACCGATTCGACTGTTACGCCGTACATCTCTTCGACAGCCTTGCGGATTTGCAACTTGTTGGCTGTGCGTTGCACGTAAAACCCGTAACGGTTCAACTTTTCCTGATGATTCAGTTTTTCCGTGTTTATCGGTTTCAAAAGTACTTCTAATAATGTTTTCATCGTCTTTATACTTGATTAATCTGTATTGGAATTTTGTTGCAGAAACTGGATGGAACTTTCGGAGAAAACCAGTACGGAAGCGTCTACTATGTTGTAGGTGTTCAGTCCCGAAAGGGTAACCACTTTTGTTTTCTGCAAATTTCGCGCCGACAGGTAAATGTTGTCGTTGTTTTCCGGCAACACGAAAAGGGATTTTTTGCCGTTCACCTTCAGGTTTTTTTGGACTTGCGCAAATTCTTTCGTTTTTGGGCTTTCAAACTTGAAATCTTCCACTACCACGATGCCGTCCGTTTTCGCTTTGTAGCTTAACGCAGACAGCCGTGCCAACTGCTTGGTTTTCTTGTTTAATTTGAAAGAGTAATCTCTCGGCTGAGGGCCGAAAATGGTGCCTCCGCCCACGAATACAGGCGATTTTAAACTTCCCGCACGAGCGCCGCCTGTCCCTTTTTGGCGTTTGATTTTGCGGGTGCTGTGTGCATTCTCCCAGCGTTCTTTGGTCTTGTGGGTGCCTTGACGCTTGTTGGCCAAATATTGCTTCACATCCAGATAAATGGCATGATCGTTGGGTTCGACGCCGAAAATGGCGTCATTCAGGGATACCTTGCGTCCGGTATCTTGTCCTTCTACGTTATATACTGCTATTTCCATTAATATTCGATGATTACGGTTGAACCTGCGGCTCCGGGTACAGAACCTTTTACCAGTAAAAGATTTTTTTCGGCTATCACTTGCAGCACCAGAAGGTTTTGCATTTTCACGCGGGCGCTTCCTTTGTGTCCTGCCATCCGCTGGCCGGGAAACACGCGCGAGGGAAACGACGATGCGCCCATCGAACCCGGCGCTCTCAGGCGGTTGTGCTGACCGTGTGTTGCACCGCCCACACCGCCGAAATTGTGGCGTTTCATTACGCCTTGAAATCCTTTCCCTTTCGACGTCCCGACAACATCTACGTAGTCGTTCGGAGTGATCTTGCCTTCCATGTCGGCAAGGGTGATGGTCTGACCGCGGTGGTAATCGTTCACATTGATGCTATCTTTGCGAAATTCTACCAATATCCGTTTCGGAGAGGTTTTTGCCTTCTCGAAATGCTTCTTTTCTGCTTTAGGCGTGTTTTTCTCCTTCTTTTCACCAAAACCCAACTGCAACGCGTTGTAACCGTCTTTCTCAACGGTTTTGATTTGGGTGACGACACAGGGCCCCGCCTCTATGACCGTACACGGAAAATTTTTCCCTTCCGGCGTAAAAACAGAGGTCATCCCTATTTTCTTTCCTATAATTCCCGGCATTGTTCAATACATTTAAATTATGAATAACAAAGGTGGATTTCATCATGCCACTGATTCCCCACCCAGAGATGCGCCTGTGTCTGTTTTGTCGTAACCGCAAAGGTTGCGCTTGATGACAACACGCACATTCGTCCCTTTTTTACTCTAAAAATCGGAGCGCAAAGGTACGACTTTTTTTCATTAAAAAAAATTTAAGTGCAAAAAAAAGTGATAATTTTATCACTACTGTCCGCTAAAAAAAGAGCGGCCAACCACTCAGGTTAGCCGCTCAAATCCTGTCTTTGCAATCGGAACAAACAAGAATTAACCCATGAAAGATGGTATGAAATTTTGAACTTTCAAAAAAATTCAAAAAATTTTAAAACTTTCTCGCAACTTATGGAAGAAGAGTGTGAATCTTATTAGACAGCCGCTACTGAATCAGTGGTTATTTTTCGTAAACGGTGTAAATATTAACAAAATATCGAAACAATACGAAGCGGAACGCAATACGAAAAAGTTCGACACGCGCAAGTATGACAGTAATGCTGTTTGGGGTTGCCGTAGAACAGCACCTTTCGGTAACGAAGCTTGTCTTTTCCAGATGCGCGGGTGTATTCGGCATTGAGCGATGCGCCCGCCTTTTTCCGAAGGATGACGACAACTCTCCGGATGTTGTCGACGACGCCATCTCAGATGCAGCCTGATAAGTTAACAGGTTGAACGCAAGGAAACTTCCGGAGTGGGGCTGTTTTTTTATCCGTCTGTGTGTAATGTCGAAAAAATCACCTACATTTGCAGCATGAATACAATAAATGATAATCAACCGTTATCGGAGATATTTGGATTCCCGATTCACAATCAATCGGACAGGGCAATGCGTTATCTAAAAAACAAACTTTGTCCTTTCAATAACATTGTATCCAATTGTACTAAAAACAGTATCGAGTTGCCATTGGGAGTTTGCAGTTTAAATCATAAAAACAAACCGATAATTATTTGTCCCATCCGTTTTAGAGAAGACTGGAAAATCATGAGTGAGACAGCAGCATTTATTTTTAACGAAACGACCGTTTGGACACACTTGGGCGAAATAAAACTAAAAGATAAATTCGGAAAATCTGCCGGAAATATTGATTATGTTTTAGTTTCGTATGACGACAAAGGAAGAATTATTGATTTTGGCTCTTTAGAAGTTCAAGCAGTCTATATCTCTGGAAATTTAACCGGCCCTTTCAATGTCTGGTTGGAAAATCCCATCCCGGACTTTCATTGGCCGCAAGCATTAAAATATCCCAAACCGGATTATCTTTCTTCATCAAGAAAAAGATTAATACCACAGATTATTGCGAAAGGATCCATTTTAAGGCAATGGAACAAAAAACAGGCAGTAGCCTTGCAAACAACTTTTTACGATACGTTGCCACCGCTTCCGGAAGTAGATAAGTCCGTTGCAGATTTTGCTTTTTTCTTTATGACTTGGAGCCTGTTAGAAATGAAACGCGTTTAGAACTGACTTTAAAAAGGACTGTTTACACAAAGTTTGATACAACTTTGGAACAAATTGCTAAATTTGAGGCCGGTTCGCTGACAGACTTTACGCAATTGCTACAAAAAAAGCTGGATTCAAAACGTTTTGATATTGACAATTTTGAAAATATTGTAGTCGAATGAGCCGGCAAATAAACCTGTTTGGAGAAGAATATAGGGAAACCGCGATTACCAATGTAGCGTCGATTCCGCAACGAAGCCCGTTTCGTTATCCGGGGGGGGAAAACGTGGTTAGTTCCCACTGTCAGGCAATGGCTCAGGCAAGCCGGCCAGCCGGTTACGGAACTGATAGAACCATTTGCCGGTGGCGGCATTATAAGCCTTACCGCAGCATTTGAAAATCTGGCCAATCACATCACAATGGTTGAAAAAGACGAAGAAATAGCCGCTGTCTGGGAAATTATCCTCAACGAAAAAAACCGATGGCTTGCCGACAAGATACTCTCCTATAACATGACCGTTGACAACATAAAAGCAGAGTTAGGCAAGCCCGACAAACAGATACAGGATGTGGCATTCTGTACAATTCTCAAAAATCGCATTTTCCACGGCGGCATCC
This sequence comes from Bacteroidales bacterium, assembly GCA_031259205.1. Taxonomy (GTDB): domain Bacteria; phylum Bacteroidota; class Bacteroidia; order Bacteroidales; family UBA4181; genus JAIRLS01. The sequence goes on from JAIRLS010000062.1 coordinate 18,829, forward strand.
TTGCCAGGGGAGCAGGCATGATCAAAAATGGAGAAAACGGAAAGGGAATAGCTTCGCGCTGGTATCCCAAAACATTACACGACAGGATTATGGCTATTGGTTACATAAGGCAAAAAATCCAATTTATAACCGGAGATGCCTTTGATATATTAAAGCAAAATAGAGATAACAGAGAAGCCTATTTTTTTATTGACCCTCCTTATACTATTGCCGGCAAGAGGCTTTACAATCATTCGGATATAGACCATGAACAACTTTTCGCCCTGACGTCTAAATTAAAGGGCAAATTCATGCTTACTTACGACAATACCGCTGAAATACAAAAGCTGGCTGAATCTTATCGTCTTCCCTACAACACAATCCCAATGAAAACAACTCATCATTTGAAAAAAACGGAAATTATTATTTCAAACAATTTTTCATGGTGGAAATGAAGTACATCAATAATCCCGGCCCTACATCGCCCGAAAGGGAATCCTGCATGTTTTCGCCGGGGTGTGGAACAGAGATCCGCCGTCCTCATGAGGTAAAAGCGCCAATTCCTGCCGGTGGCGTATGGGATGCCGGAGATATGAACCGGTTGGTTTGTCCGAAGAGCGCTGTCGGGCTTTTGCTATTCCCACAGTAGTGCAAAGTGTGCCGGTATGTCGCCTGTTCGTGTGTTCCATTGCTGTTCGCCGTTGCGGTTAAAGCGGTAGAGTATGCCGGGGGATACGTATCCATTGGCGTCTGTCAGGTAGATATCTTTGGTTTGCGGGTGTACCATGATGCCGTAGGGTATGTTGATGCGCCTGTCGGTGCCGTCGGTGATGAAATTGCGTGTGACGACCTCTTTTCTTACTGTGTCCACGATGCCGAAGACGACGTAATTGTCCGTGCCCATGTAGCTACCGGCGTAGCAGAAGTAGAGAGAGTCGCCGTCGAGCCAGAAATCGGCAACCGGAATGTCGATGCTGCCGCCCCAAGCTTCCGTTTGCAGGTCTATCCAGTGGAGTTGTGCGTGGACGTCGCGGTAGTTGCCTCTCGAACTTACCCAAAGGTTGCCGTGGGTATCTGCACGCAGGCGGTGCAGGTTTTCGGCAAATTCAATCCGTTTGATTTCGGTGAAAGTGGCGACGTCGATCACCGAAACCGAGCTTTCACGGTCAGGCGCCATGTAGCCTCCGGAGTTGGCCACGTAAATCTTGCCTTCCACTATTTCCAGCTCTTCCGGTTGAAAACCCGTCGGGCACCGGTCAACCACCTGCAAAAGGGCGGTGTCCACTTTTTCCACACAGCCCGTTTGTTCGTATTCCGGATCATGCCTCACCTCTCCGGCATAAGAGGTCACATAGGCATATCCTTCGTGGAACCGGATGCAGCGGCAGTTGGGGATGTTGATCTGTCCCAGCCGGCGGGCGGTTCGCCTGTCCATCACTTCCACCTTGCCTGAGCCGTTGATCACCGCATAGAGTTTGCTGCCGTAGATTTTCAGGTCGTTGCCCACATCGCCGAGTTCCTTCGGTACGGAGGGATTGGCGGAAGCGTAGATGTTGCGGTGATATTCGTTTGTCAGGCAATTGAAATAGTCCAGCGTTGATTTGTTGCTGCCCATGTTGCCCTCGTTGAGCAGATAAAAGCCGGTTATCTTCTGCCGGACGCCGTTATCGCCGGATTCGGACGGCGCGACTTGTTCCGTTTCCGGATCGAAGATTTCCGCTTCTTCGCGGCATGAGACTGTCAATAATAAGGGTAGAAAGAGGGGAAAAAGGTATTTTTTCATGGAATAAGTGAAAGATATGATATGCGTATCTGTAAATATTTGGTGTCTGTAACGGTCAGAGATCCATTTTCAGCGTCAGTTTATAATTTCGTCCCGGCATGGGATAATTCAGCACTACGTCGTAAAACTGGTTGAGCAGGTTGTTGATTTCCGCCGAGATTTTGAATTTTACTTTTTTGATGTTGAAAGTTTTTGCTACGGTCATATCGTGGGTATACCAGGGCTGTTCGTAATTTTCGCGGATGTTGGACGAGTTGTGGTAACGTTCGCCGGTGTAGATAAAACTGTAGTTGGCTTCCCATGTTTTCCAAAGAAAGGCGACAATGGCCGATCCGCTGTGCTGCGGGATGTAGGCAATCTGTCCGCCCCATGTGCCTGCCTGTGGCCGGTTGTCGGCAGGGTTGGTGAAGTCCTGCGCTTTTTGGAAGGTGTAGTTCAGTTGCGTGGTAATGGCTGCGTCCTTCGGCAGTTGCCACTCGGTTTCACCCGACAGGTCCAGGCCGCGTATTTTCACGTAGCCGAGGTTCATCATCATCCACCGGAACTGTCCGTTGCCTTTCGGCACGGCAATGATCTTGTCGGTGACTTCGTTGTAGTAAGCGTCTGCCTGTATTTTCCAGTTGAAGGCGGTCGTGCGCCGTTTCGGGTTTCTCCCGTATTGAAAGCCGATATTGTACTGTGTGGTATATTCGGGGCGGAGCGATACGTTGCCGATGTCCGTATAGTAAAGGTCGTTGAAGGTGGGCATCCGGAAGATATGCTTGTAGAAAGCCCGCAGGGTGAGGGGCGATGTCTCGTCGTTCCGTACATCGGTTGTACGTGCGAAAGGTTGCCACGACAGGAAGACGGCAGGGGTGTATCGCTGCCTGTTTTGGGGTTTTCCCTGCCGGGAGGCCTCGCCGACACGTTCAAAGACAGAGGTGGACAGCAGGCTTGCCTGCGCTTTCAGCCGTTTCCACCGGAGAGCGGTAGCCAGCGCCACCAGCGCCGTATTGCGCTGCGGAAAAACAAAATCCTGCAACGATGCGTCCAGTGCGTTCCACTGGTAATCCACCGCCATACTGACTTCCCATTGCGGGAGGAGGGCATATTTGCCGGCAACGGAGGTGTAGATTTCCTGTTGGCGGAAGGTATTGTCGATGTACATCAGCGTGGTATCCGGATTGAGGTAGCGCATCCGGTCGTTGGCGTATTTCGCATTGACGATGATTTCGCCGTTGCGGGCGAAACTGTTACGGTAACTGCCCTGCATAAAGAAATTTCTGTCCCATTGCCGTTGCGACCGTTTCCATACGTTGTTCACGATAGCGCCCGGAATCCCCCGTTCGGAGTCGTAGAAATAGGCTTTTGCGTTCCACCGTCCCTGTCCTGCCGGGCCGTTCCAGCCGTTTTCCAGCCGCACGGAGCGTATGTCGCCGTTTTGCCGTACGGCGGTAGTGTCCCATGCGACAGTGCCGTCGCGCAGCACCTTCCGGTAACGAAACTTGTATTTTCCCGACGCGCGGACGTATTCGGCATTGACCGATGCGGCCACCTTGCCGAGTTTCTGCTCCCAGAGCAGGGAGGGGTTCAGCAGTCCGAAGGACCCTGTGCGGACAATGGCTTTAACATGTCTGGTTTCGCCTTTTCCGAAGTGCGGATGGCGCGTACGCAGGTAGATGGTACCCGACGCGCCGAAGTCCTTTGCCGATTGCAGTATTTCGCTTTTTTGTCCGTTGTACAGGGTGATTTCCTCGATGTTGTCCAGTGAAAATTTCCCCAGGTCGATCTGTCCGTTTTGCGCATTGCCCAGTTGGATGCCGTCGTAAAATACGCCCAGATGGTTAGTCCCCATGCTGCGGATGTCGATGGTTTTCAGTCCGCCGACGCCGCCGTAGTCTTTCAGTTGTACTCCTGAAAAATACCGGATGGCGTCGGCCACGGAAAAACTGCCGAGCGCTTCCAGTTTCTTGCCTGAAAGTTTTTGGGAAGGAATCACTTCGCGGTAGCGGTCGGCAATTACGGTCACCTCTTCGATGCGCCGCACACTGTCTGCCGCTTCCTGCGCGGCGGCAACCGCTCCCCCTAACAATACGCCAATGCAAACCGCCTTGTTGAACAACATGTGAAAAACCGTTTATACTGTTTCTGTCAAAGCGTTTCCGTCGGATTAGAGGCGGAGGGTCTTCCGGACGTCCTGCCGTGTCGCTTCCGGCTTCATTCCTCGAAAGCTTTGACCTGTTTCCGCTTTGGCGGGTCTTCCGACTTGCTGTCTTCTTTTTTCGGATATGGCTCCGAACGGGACAGCGCCGACCAAAACGGCGACAAAGGTAACAAAGGTTTTTGAAAAATACGCCGGCCAAAGGGAGAAAAAATGGGAAAGAAAGCTATGGCAGGCATGTCGGGACTTTTCGGAACGGGAGTTTTTGGGGCTGTTTTCCCGTCGTCAGGCATTGTTGTCCGTATGGGAGTTTGGGGTGCAGTGATGAATTTTATTGATGAGGTTTTCCATGCCGACCAGTTCGCCGCAGGTAGAGATAGCGGTGAGGGCGACGCCAAGTATGCCGTGCAGGTTCAGGTTTTGTCCGGTGAAGAGCAGGTTGGACAGTTTGGTATGAACGGAAATATGCGAGGCGGCCGGGTTTCTGCAATCTTTTATGGTGCCGTATGCTGCGCCTTCTTTTACGTTCAGGTAATCCCGGATGGTCAGCGGAGTGGAACTGATGACGTCGTCCACTGTGCTGTGGAATCCCGGGTAAATCTTTTCGAGCATGTCCAGTACTTTTCCTTCGCAACGTTTTTTAAAGGCTTTATAGCTTTCTCCCCGTCGTCCGACGGTCGTGTTTTCCCACTGTTTGACGGTCTCGAATTTCATGACACAGTTCACGATCATTTTGTTGGCCCATTCGTCGTGTCCGGTTTCCGGCGGGGTGATGAACATTCCGGCCTGCGGCCAGTTTTCGTCCGTGTAGTCGGTATATTTCCATGTAGTGTCGTAATCTTCCTGATAATAATAATTATAATTGAAATACCTGAAACTTTTGGGTTTGAACTTGATGAAAGTGTTGAATACCGAGTAGGAATTGGGGATATTGTCGATTCGTTGATAGTAGGAACGTTGGATTTTCCGTGTGTCCATGATGCGGAACAGCATGGACGGGTGGATGGAGGATATGTAACGGTCTGCGGTGAAGATGTTGCCGCTGGCGGTTTTCACATGGCGGATTTGCTTGTCGTGTATGTCTATCCATTCAACGCCGTCGCCGGTGATGATTTCTCCGCCGCCCTCGCGTATCATTGTGGCCAGCGCATCGGCCAACTGCTTGCTTCCTCCGACAAACCGCCCGGAACCTTCGATATAGAATTTGGAAATCATAATGGCTATGTAAGCCGGCGTTCCGTCTTTTACGCCGGCATACAGCGAGTTGTTCCATGCCAGCACCGCCTGTAATTTTTTGTTTTTAGTGAAGGAAGCAATGAAATCGCCCGCACTGATGCTCATGATGTCCGAATGGTCATAGAAAGAGTTGTTGGAAAATCGGAGGTTGAACAGGGCAATGGAATCGCATATTTCGTATATTTTATTTACATACCTTCTGATGTTGGCTTCTTCGTCGGGGAAATAGCGTGCCAATGAACGGATGAATGCTTCCCGCCCCTTTGCCAGCAAGTATTTCCGTCCATCGACGGCGAGGTGGAAAAGGTCGAATGATTCGTTGTCTGCCGGCCGGATGTTCAACCGGTCGAAAATACCGAGGTAGGTATAGAATTTCCGGAGGACGCCGTTGGGTTCGAATCCGCTGATGATGTGCATTCCGGTTTCGAATTGCAGGCCTTTCCAGCCGAACATGTGCAGGCCTCCGCCATAGACATAGTGTTTTTCCAGAATTTTCACGTGATAGCCTTCTTTGCTTAGTATGGCGCCGCAGAGCAATCCGCCGTAACCTCCTCCGATGATAATTATTTTTTCTTTCATGCACGCAATACTTGTTTCATCAGGTATTGATATCCGAGTATTTCCGAACAGGTGAGGATTGAACCGATGATAACGCCAAGTATTCCGTGCGAATTGATATTCTGTCCCGTGAAAAAAAGATTGGGAATCTTGGTGCGTTGTGCGATCACGGTGGATTTCGGCGCGTTTTTGTCGCGGATCACGCCGTACATCGAGCCTTCCTTTGTTCCGGTATAGTCGATATAGGTGAGCGGGGATGAGGTGTAACAGGCGTCAATTCCCTTTTTCGTTCCGGGAAATTGTTCTTCCAAAGAGTCGATCAGTTTTTCGGCATGTTGTTGTTTAAAGTCCTCGTAGTCCTTGCCTCTGTTTCCGACTTTTGTTCCCGTCCAGCGGGCTACGTCTTCGTAGCGCATGTAGGCAATGATTTCTCCCGCTCCGGCATAAGTGGCGGAAGCGGAAGGACACATGTGCATGTACAGGTAATTGCGCGGCCAGTCATCGCCGGTATATTGCTCGCAACCCCAGACGTCGCCACTGTAATGGTAGAAATTGGCGTTCAGATAGGGAACGGTATTTTCCTTAAAACGCAAATACACGGTGAAATTGGAAACGGTCTGTTCCAAATGGGAAATACGGTCGCGGTACACTTGTCGAATGAGCGGCGAATCTATCATCTGCAACGTATTTTCGGGATGAACATTGGAAATGATATAGTCGGTTTCTACTACTGTGCCGTTTTCCAAGACCACCGACGACGCTTTTCCGTTGCAGCAGTTGATTTTTACCGACTTGGCGGAAGAAAAAGCCTCTCCGCCGAAAGAACGAATGGACTTGACAAGTGAGAGGGCTATCGCATCGCTGCCCCCGACAATACGGTTGGCTCCGTTGATGTAAAAATTGCATATAAGCGCATGGATAAAGGCCGGCGTTTTGTCCCTTACGCCTGCATAGAGCGGTAATGTGCCTACCAGAACGTCCTGCAGCAAAGGGTTACGCACAACGGTTGCCACGAAATCGTTCACGCTTGTTTTCACCCATTCCGGCGAAAGCAGGGCGATCTGATCCAGATTAGACAGCGAATACATGGGCGAACTGTCGGCTACCTTGCGAATGGCGGCAACGTACTGCCGGATGTCGGCCGCATCGTGCGGGAACTTTTCGATCATCTTCTCTGCAAAATTATCATAACCGGAAGCATAAACATAACGATTCCCGCCGATGGAGATAATATCAAACCCGTTTTTGTCCAGTTCGGAGAAGGTCAAAGCATCCAGCAGCGACAGGTACTTGAAAAACTGATTCAGCGTTTGGCCGGGAGAAACACTGCCGATATAGTGCATCCCCGTTTCAAATTTCGCCCCCTTGCGAACAAAATTTTGCAAACAGCCGCCAAACTGCCTGTTTTTTTCCAGCACAGCCACCTTATATCCGTTTTTCGAAAGGATATATCCGCACGCTAACCCTCCTAATCCACTTCCTATAATTACAACGTCATATTTCCTGTCCATCGGTTACATTTAATTGAATTGTAAGAGCGGCAAAAGTAATTATTTTTTGGATATGCGCACGAAAAAATCCGAAAATTTGGTGGGTGTATTTCAAATTGTCGTATTCCTTATTTTTGTGTGCGGATAGATTTTGTGCATGAATGCAAATTCCTTTAAGCGATAAGAGTGGTCTGGAGTCAGTTGTTCACAGTTTGTAAAAATTATTTTTACTTCTAAAAAATATCACTAAATTTGCCGAATAAAATATAAGGAACAGCAATATGCAAAAGGAGAGAGAAAAAAGCGCAGGGAAAAAAGGGAGACAGTTAGTATCCTTTGACTGGGCAGTAAAACGCCTGTTACGGCACAGGGTAAATTTTGAAGTGGTGGAAGGTTTTTTGAGTGAACTGTTAAGTCGCGAAGTGCGGATCACCAGCGTACTGGAAAGCGAAAGCAACAAGGTGGACGCCATAGATAAATACAACCGTGCAGATATAGTGGTAGAGGACAGGGAAGGGGAAATCATCCTGATAGAATTGCAGTTCATCCTTGAGATAGATTATTTTCAACGGATGCTGTTCGGCGTGAGCAAGGCCATCAT
>JAIRLS010000024.1 GCA_031259205.1 Bacteroidales bacterium
ACGCGGCATGGCTGGTTCAGGCTCTCGCCCATTGACCAATATTCCTCACTGCTGCCTCCCGTAGGAGTCTGGTCCGTGTCTCAGTACCAGTGTGGGGGACCTTCCTCTCAGAACCCCTAATCATCGTCGGCTTGGTAGGCCGTTACCCTACCAACTACCTAATGATAAGCATGCTCATCGCCAACCTGTAAACATTTTACCCCTCAGGGAGGCCCCTGTGTGGTCTTATGCGGTGTTAGGCCGTCTTTCGACGGGTTATCCCACAGTTGACGGCAGATTGCATACCTGTTACTCACCCGTGCGCCGGTCGCCGGCAGTATTGCTACCCCGCTGCCCCTCGACTTGCATGTGTTAAGCCTGCCGCTAGCGTTCATCCTGAGCCAGGATCAAACTCTTCTTTGTAAAAAAGTTCTTCTGTTTTTTAAATCCTTACAGCTTCCCAACTCAAATTGACAAGTACATTCTTTTCCCTGTACTATTGCTTTCCATTATTTTCAAAGAACTCCCAAAATCAACCCGCTTTCCAGCAAGCCAATTTTCAGGCTGCAAAGATACTGCTTTTTTCTTCCTCTGCAACTCTTTTTCAAAAAAAAATATTAAAAAATGTGAGTTCGACTTAGGTATACTTTTGTAATTCCCTCATATCAACGGTATTAAGGTTCAAAGAAAAAAAATCGGTTAATTCTTTTTTTGAAGCGCTATGGGTCAGTGGACGGTTTCATCCGTGTTTTGTTTCCCGCTTTTTCCTATCCATTTTAAAAGTCCTGTAAGGGACTTTTAAGAGGGATGGGAAGAAAGCGGGAAACAAAACACAGATGGAACAGCCCGCTGACCCATAGCGCCTCAAAAAAAAGAATGAACCTCATGGAGCGAAATCGAATGCGCTATTGTGCATTAATACCGACATTTAACTATTTTTAACAGTAAAAATGAAATTTAATTTCCCCGCATACGTAATAAGTATTAATTTTAGTCGTTTTTTTTAACAGTGTATTCATCGAGTACTTTTAAATTGTGTTTAAATCATGTCAAGAAAAAGAGGCTTTTTCAGACGACATTCATGGATGGTTTTTATTGCAGGAGGATTGTTGGGAATGGCGGTTGTGCTGTTCGGTAACCGTATGATGCACCATACCGGAACGGACGAATACTGTATGAGTTGCCATGTCCACCCTCATGCGACGGACAGTTGGAAATTATCAACCCATTATAATAACGCTTCGGGCGTAAAAGTGCATTGCATCGATTGCCATTTGCCGCCGAAGGGGGATTGGCATTACTTCAAGGAAAAAGCATGCACGGGGCTGCACGATCTCTGGGCATACTGGACGAAAGACAGCGCGGAGTTCAACTGGGAGCGGAAAAAACAGTTGGATTACGCGGTCAATATCGTTTACAACGAATCCTGCAAGGAATGTCATGTCAATCTTTTTCCGAAGGGGCTTTCGGACGACGGAAGCACAGCCCATCTTTATTACGAAGAGAACGAGAAGAAATTGAACCTGCAATGTATCAGTTGCCATTTGGCCGTAGGCCACCACAATCCGAACTATCGCCATGCCAAAGCCCTTGTAACGTCCATGCGGATAAGCCATACGGGACCCAAGTTTACCGAACCCGCCAAAGTAGAGAAATTTGAGAATTTCACCGAACATATTCCGGGTACGAACGTTTCCTTTGAGATGGTGGCCATTCCGGGAGGAGCCTTCCGGATGGGCAGTCCCGACGACGAGAAATTCCGTCGCGACGACGAAGGGCCGGTGCACGAAGTATCGGTAAGCCCTTTCTTCATGGGAAAGACGGAAGTCAGTTGGGATGAGTTCCTTGCTTTCCGCCTGCAAACGGAATCCGAAGGCCGCATCTCCCCCGAAGTCATTAAAGGACAAAACTTGAAAGCCGCAACAGTAGACGCCATCAGCGGCCCCACGCCGCCCTTCGGTAATCCCGATCAAGGCTGGGGCGCCGGAAGCCGTCCTGCCATCACGATGACACACTATGCCGCTGAAATCTATTGCCTGTGGCTGTCAAAACTCACCGGGAAAAAATACCGCCTGCCTACCGAAGCCGAATGGGAATATGCCGCGCGGGGAGGCTCCGAAACGGCCTATTTTTTTGAAGGCTCCCCCAAACAATATTCCTCACAGGGATGGTGGCGCAAATTTTTCGCCCCCGACACCGCCGTCATCAATTCGTATGCCGTTTATGAACTCAACAGCGACATGAAAACGCACGAGCCGTCAAGAGTAAAAGACAATCCCTTCGGTTTGAAAAACATGCTGGGCAATGTGATGGAATATTGTTCCGACCTGTATGCCGCCGACGCCTATTCTCAAGCCGGCGCTTCGGGCAATAATCCGAAAGGCCCTGCCGAAGGCGAAGAACATGTGGTGAGAGGCGGGAATTATTCTCACGACGCCGCCGAATTGCGCGTCGCCGCCCGCAGCCATACGCAGTCCGTCGAATGGCTGAAAACCGATCCGCAACAACCCAAGAGTATCTGGTGGTTTTCGGATATCAAAGGGATCGGTTTCCGCATAGTCTGCGAACCGGACAGTTCCATAATTCAGAAATAATCTTTAAATTTCATAATTTCATAATTTCATAATTTCATAAAAACAAATAAATCTCATGAGTAAAATTTCATTAAACAGAAGAGACTTCCTATCAAGCGCTGCATTAGCAGGCATAGGAACAGTAAGCGGCGGGACATTATTGTCCTCATGTACAAGCGGCACCGCATTGACGCCATTGTTGCCCGAAGCGGAGTGGAACATTCCTGCTTCACTGCCCGACAAGGCCAAAGACGGCGCCCCTTTAAAAGCCGGTTTGATCGGTTGCGGAGGAAGAGGTAAAGGAGCAGCCCAAAACTTCCTGAACGCAGGCCCTAACCTGTCTGTCGTTGCGTTGGGCGATGTATTCGCGGACAGAGTAGAAGATGCGCGGAAAGAGCTTAAGGAAAACGCCAATACCGAGATTCCCGACGACAAATGTTTTGTCGGTTTCGACGCCTACCAGAAAGTGATAGACGCCGGAGTGGATGTGGTGTTGGTTGCTACCCCGCCTAATTTCCGTCCCATACATTTTAAGGCAGCTGTGGATGCGGGAAAACACGCCTTCCTTGAAAAACCCGTAGCCGTCGACCCCGTGGGCGCACGTATGGTAATCGCCGCTTCAAAACAGGCGCTGTCGCAAGGCCTGTGCGTTATCACCGGCACCCAGCGCCATCACCAGAGAGTGTACATCGAAGGCTACAAGCAGGTGCAAAGCGGGCTGATCGGCGACATCGTCGGCGGTAACGTGTACTGGAACCAGTCCATGCTGTGGTACCGCAACAAAGAAAAAAACTGGAGCGATATAGAATGGATGATCCGCGACTGGGTCAACTGGACATGGCTGTCGGGCGACCATATCGTAGAACAGCATGTACACAATATTGACGTGTTCAACTGGTTTACCGGCAAAAAACCCGTCAAAGCCGTCGGCTTCGGCTCCCGTCAGCGCCGTATCACAGGCGACCAGTATGACAATTTCAGCGTGGACTTCGTCTATGAAGGCGGCATCCACCTGCACAGCATGTGTCGCCAGATAGACGGCTGCGCCGGCAATGTTTCGGAATTTATACAGGGAACCAAAGGTAGCTGGTCGAGCAAGGGGGAAATTAAAGACCTTAAAGGCGAAGTGATTTGGAAATATGATAACGAAGCCGCAAAAACCGCCTTTACACAGCATGACCCATACACGCTGGAGCATGTGAACCTTGTGAATCATATCCGCGACAAACAACCCATCAGCCAGGGCGAAGAAACCGCCATCTCCACCCTGACCGCCGTCATGGGACGGATTTCAGCCTATACCGGCGCCGAAACCAAATGGGACGACGTCTTCGCTTCAGACCTGAACCTGATGCCGGAAAAACTGGAATTGACCAATGTCGATCTCACGAAATATACGGTTCCCGTTCCGGGAAAAGCAAAATAAAACGCTATTCCGTCGTTAAAAGAAAAGGCTGCCCCAAAAGGAGGCAGCCTTTTTATTTTCCCCTGAAGCCTCCTGTCAACAGGAAACAGGACTGTCCGCAGGCGTTTCTCCCGTTTTACAGAGATTATGCCTCGCGAAGCAGGCCGTGTTCAGTCTGCATAGGCTCCCCAAAGGAGTTAGTTATCCCACCTCATGACTTCGTCTCCGTTATATCCTGTTTATTTCGCAACCCTTAGTCCATCATCACAAATGCCGCCCAGTAGTAGGGCGATTGATATTCCGCACGCACTTTCCCTTGCGCCGTTTTGAAGGCGTTCTGTTTGCTGTTTCCGGCGAGCCATTCGTTGTAGAAAAGAATCATCAGTTCGGCGGTGGCTTCGTCGGGGACTTTCCAGAGGCTCATGATCAGGCTTTCGACGCCGGCAAGTTTGAACGCGCGCTGCAAGCCGAAAACGCCTTCGCTGTTTTCCACGTCGCCCAAGCCTGTTTCGCAGGCGGACAAAACGACGAGCCGCGTCTTTGTGAGGTTCAGGCGGGAGATTTCGTCGGCGGTAAGAATACCGTCTTCAAGCTCTTCTTCCATGACGTACTCCCGGGCAAGCCACTGATGGTTTGCGCCGGACATGATCAGTCCCGAACGCAACAGGGGATTTTCAGCCGGTTTCTCCCTGCCGCCGCCCTGCCGCCGCCCGATTTCATCGACCGCCCTGTTCTCCGCGTCGGGAAGGAAAAAGCCGTGCGTTGCCAGATGGATAAGGCCTG
>JAIRLS010000053.1 GCA_031259205.1 Bacteroidales bacterium
CTCCCATCCTTTGGAATAAGCCCAGCAGCCTGAATCATCCTGACCGTCGAAAAACACCCTCATGTCCGATACGGCTTCGGCAGCATACCCAAGGCGGTCGAAGGCATGGCAGGATAAGGCCCCTTCGGTGCTGTTTGGGGAACGGTACAGTTCCGTTCCCGGGCTTACACCGGTATACCCGTTAGCCATTTTCTCCCTCATGACAAAGAGGTCGGCCAGACAACTTTTATAACAGTGAATAACCTCCCTGTCGGGGATTATAAATTCCATACCCGACGAGAGCAGATCGTCATATTCCTTTTTTGCCGCCGTCATCATCGTTTCCCAATCCATCGCACGCAGGCCGGCTGTTTCTTCAAAATATGAATCATACGGCAGGTACCAGTAAGCGGTCTTTGCTTCACCGCCCGGAACATCGAAAACAGAAATCATGGATTTCCTGGAATTTTCGCTTCTTTCTCCGTATGCTACATTACTCATCGGCACACCGCCGGCTGTTGCCTTGCCATCTCTTACAATGGGGTAAAAATCGGCTCCCTTTCCAAGCGCAATGAGCCTGTCGGCCCGGCCCTGGTTCATCGTCATAAGCACATCGGAATGGACGTCGTCTATCCATCCCTGATTGCTGATGACCCACCCGTTGTTATGAGTAAGAAAGGCCTGAAACACATGAGGCTTTTGTCCTCTGTTGAAGACTTCCGCCTTGATGATAACGCCACCCGCTGCGGCAATCGCCTGCAAATTAAAACCGGCGTCGTTTCGATTCCCTGAGGCGACAAGCATGGGCGCCCCGCTTTCCGTCCGTTTCCACGAATTGAAAGCGAGGGCTTCACCGTCAAGGTGAAGGTAAAAATCCAAAATTATATCCATAGGCATGATGGTCCATGAGAGGGGATACTTGTCTTGCAGGTTTTCCCAGGTCCATTTCAATTCCAGCCTTTCCGGCCTGATGGTAGCCAACACTTTTTCGCTGGCGGATGGCCTCGAAAGGGTGATACGGTGAGGTGTACCAAAGGCATAGGAAAAATCTATGCGGGGAAGTTCCGAAGCTATCACTCCGACTCCGCTCATGCCTAAAAAACAGAGGGCAATAAATACGATAGAGATTTTACATTTTTTCATAGAATAACTTTTTTTTAATTGGTTTTTTACATTAAAACAGGATGCAAAGATAATCCAAACAGAAACATAAAAAACCCCCAAAAGCATTTTTTTCCTAAAAAGCGTTTTTTTGTACATGGCGCCGCTGTGATGGCGTCCCCGCAGTCCCGTTCCTCAATTCTCCAGAAGCGGAAGGATTTCGATAATACCGTCGGTAAAGAACGGAGAATCAAAGAATTATATTTTTCACAGCGCCTCAAAAAAAGATTCACTATCTTTGATTTTTGTTAAATAATGTTAAATCGTGTTAAATTTTTGACTTTTTGTTTGCGAACTACGAAAAGTTCGTAACTTTGCGAAAAATTCGTAATTGATTGTATGGAAAGATTAACCGCCCAGGAGGAAGAAGCCATGTTGATTTTATGGCGTTTGAAGAAAGCGTTTGTTAAGGACGTAGTGGAACAGTATGCCGATCCGAAACCGCCTTATACCACTGTTGCTTCCACGATTAAAAATCTGGAACGCAAGCAATATGTGAAAAGCCGGAAGTATGGCAACATATACGAATATAAACCTGCTGTAAATGAAGAATATTACAAAAAACAGTTTGTATCCGGCTTTGTAAAAAAATATTTCAGCAATTCATACAGCGATTTGGTGACTTTTTTTGCAAAAGAGGAAGCCATTTCTGCCGGAGAATTGAAAGAGATCATTCGCTTAATTGAAAATCGAAAAAGAAGATGAAAGATTTTTTTATTTACTTATTGAAAGTCAATGTTTTATTGATTTTTTTCTATCTTATTTACCTTTTGTTTTTACGGCGCGACACTTTTTACGTCCATCACCGGTGGTATCTGTTGTCGAGCATGCTTTCCGCCCTGTTTCTTCCGCTGCTGCATCCGAATACATGGTTTGCGGAACGTGAAATGGCTATTGTACAGGACATTCCGTCTGTCGAAGATTTTTATCAACTGTTTTTGTTGCCGTCAACGCCGGTTCAACCTTCTCTTGCCGGCCATCCCATCGAAACCTTGCCGGCAATAACACTGTCGGGTATTGCCCTGTTCCTGCTGGCGAAACGGCTACGGCAACTGTTCCGCATTACCGGCATGGCATTTCGCGCTTCAAAGCATATCTGCGGAACACAGCCGGTGTTGGTGGTTCGCGATCCTGTACAGCCCTTTTCCTTTTTCAAATGGATTTTTTTGCCTTTCCACCTGTTCCGGCAGGCAGTTGCCGGTGAAATCATCGCCCACGAACAGATCCATTGCCGGAAATGGCATTCGGTCGACGTACTGTTGTCCGAAGCGGTTGTTTGCTGTTGCTGGTACAATCCCATTGCATGGATGTTGCGTAGCGAACTGAGGCAAAACATAGAGTTCTATACCGACCGGCAAATGCTCGCTCTCGGTTTCGACCGCAAACTCTACCAGTATCATCTTTTGCAAATAAGCGGAAATATTTCCGACTGTTTTATAGTCAATCATTTTTATTTTAATCACCTAAAAAAACGTATCATTATGATGAACAAGAAAAATTCACCTCGTTTGTTATCCGTGAAATATGCGCTGTCTATACCGCTTATGTTCACGGCTGTATGGCTCGTTTGCGCCTCCGGCGTTGAAGCGGCAATAACCCAAAGCGGCAGTGACGCCTTTGTGGAATATGCGGATCATCCGCCGGTACCGTTGGCTATGTTGCCTGTTGTCTTGCCGGATATAGCTAAACCTCACTCCACAAGGACAATAGCATTTGTTGATAGCCACAAATACGTCACCTGCGACGTCGATCAGCCTCATTTTTATGTCGTTCCCTTTTCCGACAGCGCAAAGGTAGCGAAGGCTGTCCGAAAAATGGCGTTCGCACAAGACGATCCGCAGACGTCCGGCGCTCGAATGAATGTCAAACCCGACACGATAGTAATAGTTGGATTCGATAATCCGAAAAATGAAAGCGTCGTGAACCAATTGAATGAAAACGCCCTGGTATTCATCGACGGGAAGGAAAGCACTGTGGATGAAATGAAAAAACAGGATCCCAATACGATAGAATCGGTCACTGTCATGAAAGACAGGGCGGCCGTGAGCGTGTACGGCGAAAAGGGCAAAAACGGAGTTATTGTCATTAAGTTAAAACATCCGGCGCGGGCGACGCTTATCGACAGTACGGCGGCAGGTAAACGTACGGTAACGATGGTGGTGGGGAGTTTACGTGATTCCGAGTTAACCGTACGGTCGGCTGAAGGCGCTCTGGTGTTCATCGACGGGAAGGAAAGCACTGAGGATGAAATGAAAAAACTGGATCCCAATACAATAGAATCGGTTACCATCATGAAAAACGAGGCGGCAGTAAGCGTGTACGGCGAAAAGGGCAAAAACGGAGTTATTGTCGTTAAGCTAAAACATCCGGCGCGGACGACGCTTATCGACAGTACGGCGACAGGTAAACATACGGTAACGATGATGACGGGGTACTCGCGTGATTTCAGTGAGTTAATCGTGCGGTCGACTGAAGACGCTCTGGTGTTCATCGACGGGCAGGAAAGCACTGTGGATGAAATGAAAAAACTGGATACCAATACGATAAAATCCTTCGGTATTCTAAAAGATGAAGCGGCCGTGAGCGTGTACGGCGAAAAGGGCAGGAATGGCGTTGTTTTCATCAAACTGAAAGATCCGGCAAAAAATATTCCCGACGATCACACGCAACAAAGCAATGATAAATGAACGGGAATAATGTTTTTACGCATGGCCGATTTCCGGACGCCTTATATTTCCTGTCGCGTATGTCCGCACGAATGTGGTATTGACCGGCGCCGGCGGCCGTCCGGGTTTTGCGGCGGCAAGGATACCTGCCGGGTGGCTGCGATTTGCCGTCATGCCGGCGAAGAGCCTGCCGTCAGCGGAGAGAAAGGCGTCTGCAACGTTTTTTTTGCACACTGCAACATGCGGTGCGTCTACTGCCAGAATCACGAGATCAGCCGTCCGTATGCCGCCGCACGGGAAATGAGCGTAGCGGAAATAGCGGCGGAGATATTGCGGCTGTTGCCGTCATGTGAAAACAGGGTAGGATTTGTATCGCCCTCTCATTACGTGCCGCATGTAATTGAAATCGTGGACAGGGTAAGGGAGGCAGGCGTCAATCCCGTGTTTATTTATAACAGCAACGGTTATGATCGTCCGGAGATGCTGCGTTTGCTGGAAGGCCGCATTGACGTGTATTTGCCCGATTTCAAATACAGTGACGCCGTATTGGCGCAGCAACTGTCGGGAGTGAATCATTATCCGCAGGCGGCGCTCAAGGCGATCGGGGAAATGTACCGGCAGAAAGGCGCTCCGCTGTGGTTGGACGAAAACGGTCTTGCCGAATCGGGCTTAATCATACGGCATCTGGTATTGCCCGGATGGGTGGAGCAAAGCGTTAATGTACTCCGGACAATTGCCGAAGAACTGTCGGTAAAGTTGCATCTCTCGCTGATGTCCCAGTATTATCCCCCGTTTGAGATACCGGCGTTTCCCTCTCTCAACCGCTCCCTGCGGGCGGACGAATACGACAAAGTGCTGGAAAGTTTTTTTGAATTGGGATTTTCCGAAGGATGGATGCAAAGCCCCGACAGCACGCACTGTCATCATCCTCATTTTACCGGTGATGAACCTTTTGAATGGTAGTCGCTTTCATGACGAGGTGCCGGAATAACGGATTAACACAGAAAATATAAAAATTCGATTCGAAACTTATAATTATTAAAAAAAACATCAAATATCAATTAAAATTGAAACTAAAAATCTTTTTTATGAAAAATTATTCTTGAAAAATATACCGGTAAGTTACATTTTTGTATTTTTGCACAATTAAAATCTGATTAAACATGAAAAAAATAGAAGCAATTATTCGTAAAACCAAATTTGACGAGGTAAAAGAGGCTCTTTTGGACGCCGACATAGAGTGGTTTTCCTACTACGATGTGCGTGGTGTGGGGAAAACGCGGCAGGAGCGGATTTACCGCGGAGTAGTATATGATACCAGTTATATCGAACGCACCATGCTCACGATTGTCGTGCGCGACGTAAATGCGGAACGCACGGTAAAAGCCATTTTGGAAACCGCACAGACAGGCGAAATCGGTGACGGACGGATTTTCATATCGCCGATAAACGACGCCATCCGTATTCGCACGGGCGAACGCGGCGACATTTCCCTGTATGACGCCAAGTAAATGATGTTTAACAATTTCAATGCAATTTCACATGAAAAAAAGATTTAAATTAATATTTGCCTTCATCGCGCTGCTGTCGGCTTTTTCATCCTCAGTATCGGCGCAGAGCACAACCGCCGTTGTGAACAACGGAAACACCGCATGGATCATCGTTGCCACCGTGCTGGTAATGTTTATGACGATTCCCGGCTTAGCCCTGTTTTACGGCGGTTTGGTGCGTCAGAAAAATTTGTTGAGCATCATCATGCAATGTTTTGTCCTTGCCGGCGTCATTTCCATTTTGTGGTTTTCCTTCGGTTACAGTTGGGTTTTTGGGAAATCTTTAGAAGACAGTCCGTTGTATTTCTTCATCGGAGGGTTTGAAAAGAGTTTTCTGCACGGCGTGGGCTTGGATACCCTGATTGAAGGCCCCAATATTCCCGAAACCATTTTCGCGCTGTTCCAGTGCATGTTTGCGATCATCACTCCAGCCCTGATTATCGGCGCATTTGCCGAAAGGGTGAAATTCTCCGGTTATCTTTTGTTCATTATCTTGTGGTCTGTCTTTGTTTATAATCCGGTGGCGCATTGGGTGTGGGGCAACGGATGGCTGCAAAACTTAGGCGCTATCGACTTTGCAGGAGGTACGGTAGTCCATATCAACGCGGGCATATCGGCGCTGGTGATGGCCGTCCTGATAGGGAAAAGAAGAGGTTACAAGCCCGGACGTCCCACTACGCCGCACAATGTCGCTTTTGTTTTTCTTGGCGCCGGTTTTCTTTGGCTGGGATGGTTCGGTTTTAACGCAGGAAGCGGATTGGCCGCCGACGGACTGGCCGCCAACGCATTCCTTGTGACGCATATTGCCACCGCTACTGCCGTGGTGGTATGGATGACTATCGACTGGATCCGCAACCGGAAGCCCACCACCGTAGGCGCAAGCACGGCGGCAGTCGCCGGATTGGTCGCCATCACTCCCGCCGCCGGAACGGTCGATATCATGGGCGCAATGGCCATAGGCGCAGCTTCATCGTTCGTCTGTTTCTTCATGGTGGCAGTGGTAAAGGGAAAAATGGGTTATGACGATTCGCTCGACGCCTTTGGCGTACACGGGATAGGAGGCATTATCGGATCCATACTCACCGGCGTATTCGCTACACAGGCCATTTCCGGCGGCGCACAGGGCGCTCTTTACGGCGACTGGCATCAATTGTGGATACAAGTGATCGCCACGGTCGTTACGATTGTTTACAGCGCCGTCGTCACCGCTATCATTTTCTTTATCACGGACAAAACAGTCGGCGTGCGCGTATCGCCGCGGGTTGAAGAAGAAGGTCTGGATATATACGAACACGGCGAATTGCCCTATAACTGATAACGGGCGGGGCTAATCTCTTTGTGTGAAGGGGTTATTGCAAAACCCCTGATGCTGTC
>JAIRLS010000109.1 GCA_031259205.1 Bacteroidales bacterium
GGCAACCGCCTTCTGCTTATCACCTCCATCGACACTCCCGAAAACGTCATTGTCAGCAAGGAACGGGTGAGCCTGTTCAAAAACTGGCTGCAAAACGGATAGACAAACAACATGGATAATAAATTTTTACGATAACCACTGTCAGCGACTAAAACTACCGACAGGGTTTTTAATTTTTAATTTTCAATCACTACTGACCGACTAAAAATCAATATGATAACAAATAAAAACCGGCAAATTTTCAAGTTCGTCGGTCAGTAGTGTTTTTTTTATCTTACTTTTGCGGAAATTTTATTTTGGAGATTTATGTACAGGACACACACTTGCGGAGAATTGAACATTAGCCATGCGGAGCAACGGGTAACGCTGGCAGGGTGGGTGCAACGCATCCGCGAATTGAGCGGCATGACCTTTATTGATTTACGCGACCGCTACGGCATTACGCAATTAGTGTTCACCGAAAGCGGCAACGCCGGACTGTATCGCGAGGCCGGCCGGTTGGGACGAGAATACGTCATACAGGCGGAAGGCGTGGTATGCGAACGCAGCAGCAAAAACCCCAAGATCGCTACCGGCGATATCGAAATCATGGCGGAAAGGTTTACGATACTCAGCAGCGCCCTCACCCCGCCGTTCACCATTGAGGACGATACCGACGGCGGCGACGAACTGCGGATGAAATACCGTTACCTCGACCTGCGCCGCAACGCCGTCCGGCGCAATCTGGAACTGCGTCACCGCATGGCGCAGGAGATACGCCGCTACCTGAACGACGAACATTTCCTCGAAGTGGAAACCCCTGTCCTCATCAAATCCACGCCCGAAGGCGCGCGCGACTTTGTGGTACCTTCGCGCCTGAATGCAGGTATGTTCTACGCCCTGCCGCAGTCGCCGCAAACCTTCAAACAAATCCTGATGGTAGCAGGTTTCGACCGCTATTTCCAAATTGTGAAATGCTTCCGCGATGAAGACCTCCGCGCCGACCGCCAACCGGAATTTACGCAAATAGACTGCGAAATGTCGTTCGTCACGCAGGACGACGTGCTGCAACTTTTTGAAGGAATGATAAAACATCTCTTTCGTACCCTGCGCGGCGTTACCTTCGACAAGGCTTTTCCGAGAATGAGTTTCGACGAAGCCGTGAACGAATATGGCGCCGATAAACCCGACCTGCGTTTCGGGATGAAAATCGTTGAAATCACTGCCTCCACGAAGGGAAACGGATTCTCTGTCTTCGACAACGCCGAATACGTCGGGGCAATATGCGCTCCGGGTTGCGCCGCCTACACACGGAAACAGACGGACGAACTGACCGCTTTTGTGAAACGACCGCAAATAGGCGCTCAAGGACTGATCTATGTCAAATTCAACGCCGACGGCAGCATGCAATCGTCGGTGGACAAATTTTTCACGTCCGACCAACTGAAAACATGGGGCAAGGCGCTGAATGCCGACACGGGCGACCTGCTGCTGATCATGGCAGGCCAACGTAAAAAAACGCAAAGACAGTTAGGCGACCTTCGGCTCGAAATGGGCGACCGGTGCGGGTTACGCCGCAAGGACGTGTTTGCGCCCCTGTGGGTGGTGGATTTCCCGCTGTTTGAATGGGACGAAGAAACGCAACGCTTCTACGCCATGCATCACCCTTTCACTTCACCCAAGCCGGAGGATATCCCCAACTTCGAGAGCCATCCGGAACGAATCCGCGCCAACGCATACGACTGTGTGGTGAACGGCGTGGAACTTGGGGGCGGCTCTATCCGTATCCACAACGAACAGTTGCAGCAAACCATGTTTCGCACGCTGGGACTCACTCCCGAACAGGCAGAAACGCAATTCGGTTTCCTTATGCACGCTTTCCGTTACGGAGCGCCGCCGCACGGAGGCATCGCCTTCGGGTTCGACCGTCTCGCAGCCATGTTTGCCGGATTAGACAGCATCCGCGACGTCATCGCTTTCCCCAAAAATAACGCCGGACGCGACGTAATGATCGACAGCCCGTCGCCCATCGCCGACGAACAACTGAAAGAACTGGGACTGGATAGGGCGAAACCCTGTCAGCGGGCAATAACGCCCGACAGCTAAAATTTGTTTTTTTTTACCGCAAAGGCGCGAAGTTTCTTTACTTTGTGATCCTTCTGCGACTTCGCGGTTATTCTTTTTAACCCCCAAGGGCATGAAGTTTCACCAAGTTTTTTTGTCTTTTTTAAACGCTTTATTTTAATGCATTTATGAAAATCCGACCCGCCATTTTAATTTTTTTTCATTTTTTTCAAAAAAAATGAAAAAAAATTTGGATTTTGAAAAATTGTGTTTTATATTTGCCCCGTTTTAAAAATGAAAAACCAATTAAAAAAATGTCGATTTTTCTCACATATAATTCTCTTGAAAGCCCAATAACGGCGGTCTTTGGCACGATATTTGCAGAGAGAGAGAGAGAGAGAGAGAGAGAGAGACTTACCTAAGCTATACCTATTAAATATACGCGCGTGCGCGAAAAACTCGGGAATAGAAGATTCGCCGGACGACTTCATTCTATCCGGTGATATTCTACTCACTAACCACTAACCCTAAAAAACGAAAATCCTACAAGGAATTTAAGAATTTCAATAAAAATCTCTGATATAATGCATATTTTAATATTTTCGATCATCATGAAAAATAAAATAAAACAATTACTGCGACTTACCATGGTCGCTTTATGTGCGGGATATTCATGCAGTCCGGCTCCCGATCGGGAGAAACAGTTTCTGCATCCGCCAGCGAAGTACCGGTTTCACCTTATGGCTCACAGGATAACACAAGAAACTGATCCGGAGGCTTACGTGGATACGCTGAAAGCCAAAGGGGTAAGCGGCGTAGTGATCAACTATCTGTTCAATGAAAATGTTCCGAAAGACTCCATTTATTTAAAAGACGCTACCGGTTGGCAGCGCCTGAACCGGGTTGTGAACATCCTGAAAGAAAAGGGCGTTTTAGTGTGGCTGTACGACGAATCCGGTTTCCCAAGCGGTGATGCGGGAGGTCTGGTACTGGAAGAAGACAGCGCTTACGAGGCAATGGGCGTCGTGTTACTGAAAACCGGAAACGTCGAAAAATGGCAAAAACCGGATGATGTACTGGAGGTCATCTATGAATACCGGCAGGGAGACGAGCGATATGAGGTATGTACCCGTCGTCTGTTCGAGGGTACGGCGGCGGCGGCGAATTACGGACGTCCGTATATCAATATTGCAGATAAAAAGGCAGTGGACGCTTTCATCCGTATCACGCATGATGCTTATTACCGCAACATGGAAAACATGAGCGGCGATGTTGACGCTGTTTTTACGGATGAACCGGGACTGATGGAGGGTTACATAGATGTGGAACGATCCTGGCCCGAAGGACACAAGTATGCGCCGGTCTCCTGGGTTATGGGCTTTGAGAAACGTTTCGAACAGCAACACGGTTACGACCTGATGCCAAAAATTCACTGCCTTTTCGAGGGCGATGATGAAGAAGCGCGCATTGTTCGCGTCCACTACCGCCAAACGCTTGCCTCGTTTGTGTCCGATGCGTATTTTCAAAACATATCCGACTGGTGTAATGTTCACGGTACAAAACTTTCCGGACATATCAATAATGAGGAGTTTATCCACGAACATGTTGCGTATTACGGTAATCTGTTTACCACTCTGGATAAAATGGACTGGATCGGCTGCGATGTACTTCGAGGGACATACAGCCGGTACATGGACGGCCGACACATAGGGCCTAAATATACAGGCTCCCTTGCTCGGATACGGAATAAAGCCGGCACTGTCATGGTGGAATTGTGTCCGCTGGAGAGACACTTTGGCGCCGAACAAGAAATCACCGACGGACAATTGCGTGCTATAGCCCATCTGCTGTGGCTCTCCGGAATTAACTACCTTAATTCCTACTGGCCGGTAGAACGAATTTCCGATCCGAATGCTTTCTCGGATTATTTGGGAAGAATGGGTTATCTGCTGGACGGTGCGGTACACGATAGCAAAACAGGCGTTTACTATCCTGTAGAAACCGTACAGGCGCTCTACAAACCGCTTCATACCGTACACATGAAATACCGATCCATGGACGGTGAAATCGGAAGACTGGAAAAAGCGCTCCAAAATTTAACCGTTGAATTGTGGAATCATCAATGCGACTACGATTTTTTGGATGCACAGGCTATTGAGGAAGCAGAAATTTCGGACGGCATGTTGCATATCGCAGGAATGGAATTTAAGGTCGTCGTGATGAGCCATGTACAGGTGGTGCCGTTGAATGTGCTGAAAAAGCTAGAATTGTTTGAAAAGAGCGGCGGCAAGGTCGTTTGGACGGGATGGTTGCCGCAACATGGCGTTCATCCGGACGAAACGGCATACATTATCGGTTATGCAAAAAAAATCAGACTGTCGGAGAATCCCGTCGGCGAAATCGTTCCGGTTATCAACGACAGAATGCAGTGGGCAGGGGATCCGAAACCGATCGTATCGCGTTATGTAAAAGACGGAAAGCCGTTGTATATGGTCGTCAACAATACCGACCAACCGTCGGATATACAAGGCAGCTATGCCGGAGCCAAAGGTTACCGTATGTTTGATCCGGGTAACGGAAACATCACAAAGTCGGATGTTTGCTGCTTCCGACTGCATCCGTACTCTGCCATGTTTGTTTTAGTGAATTGAAGCAGGAGAATCATTTTTCGATATCGCTCTTTTGATATAGTTGATTCATCGCCTTTTAATGATATACACGTCAGGAGCTCTGAAGAATGAATTTATAAATACTAAAATCAAAAAAAATGAAAGCTACTGTATTTCGTCTGTGGACGAAGTTTATGATGCCGGTCATGGTCGCCCTGTCCTTACGGCGAGCACGACGTAACGTTTAGCCCGCAAAACGCCTCCTGTCCGTATTTCAAATACGACGGAGATGCGCATCAGGGATAACCGCAATCGTGGGAAACCGTTGTACCGGAAAACGCCTGTGTCCGTGTGACGGTTATTCCGGCTATCGGCGGGAAAATCCGGGGTGCGGTGGAGAAAAGCGCCGGAAAGGAGGTTATCTGCTTCAACTATACGGTCAAATTCCGTAACATCGCCATGAGGGAACTCTGGACTTCGGGCGGCGTTGAACTCAATTTCGGCGTCATCGGACATGCGTCCACTATCGCCGCTAATGGACATTGGGGCGTTATTTCTCGTAAAAATAAAATTTGCATATCAAAATCTTTTTGTACTTTTACGGCATCAATAAACACTTATACATGAAACAGACATTTTTTACAGTAATCGTCATTTCGGCGCTGACATTTGTTTCGGCATGTACGCCGAAGCCGGTTGCTATAATGACGGCGGAAGTAAATCCCGACAACGGGCAGTATGTCATCTGTGAATCGGGGAAGCCGGTTTTGCAGTACAACTATCAGACGGTTTACGAGGAGGATGTCGTACGTTCCGAAAGCCAAAAAGCCAAAAAGATAGCGTATTATCCGATAAGCGGCGTGTATTTGGACGAATACTACAAGTCCAATCCGGCGGTGGGCAGGGACGGTAAGGCGACGTCGGCAATATGGGCGATTCCGCGCAGCAATTACATTCATCCGCTGTACGGGCTGGACGGCGAAATGCTGACGAACGACTGGCCTGACGCTGACCATCCGCATCATCGCGGGATCTTCTGGGCATGGCCCGAAGTGGAATACGGCTCTCAACGCGGCGATCTCTATGCTCTGCAAAGGGTTTTCGCCCGTCCCTCCGGAAACGTGAAATGTAGCGGAGGTCCGGAATATGCCGAAATAGAAGCCGAAAACCGGTGGATATGGGAAGAAAAGAAAGCCATTGCCCGTGAATGGGCGACCATACGCGCATACCGCGCATCGGAAGGACGCCGCATTATCGACCTGACCGTTCGGATACAGGCGGTCACGGACAGCATTACGGTTGCCACGCGATTCACTAACAGTTACGGCGGTTTGAACGTGCGGATGGCAACGCCGCAAAATCAAAACATTGCGCACTTTGCCGACACTGCGACCGCATCGACCGTAAGATGCCGGGCTGATTTCAGCGGAATCTTCGAAAGCAGTCAGTCAACGTCGGGCATGACGATTTTGCAGCATAAGGAAAACCCCGAATATCCGGGGAAATGGGTCGAATACCCGAGTCTTTCATGGATACAGCCCACCTTCCCGACGCCAAACACACGGTATCCGTTGAGCAAGGACAAACAGCTGGTTCTGCGCTATCGCTTTATCGTTCATCAGGGCGGAAAACCCGACGACGCCGTCTTGTCGAAACAGTGGGACGATTATCATTCGGTTAAAAATTAAGTAACAATAAAAAACAATCATTTATGTATTCAAGAAGACAATTTATCAGGACGACGGCTACGGCAGCAATTGCAGCGCCGTTTATTGTGAACTCCTCTGTGATTTCAGGAATGGGACATGTGGCTCCCAGCGACAAAATCAACCTCGGCTTCATTGGTTGCGGCAGTATGGGAACAGCCAATCTTAACGAGTGCGTTAAGCGGGAAGACATTGTGCTCACCGCCGCCGCAGACGTTTGGAAACAGCGTCTTGACGCGGTGCTGAGTCGTTTCAAGGATTGCAAGGGCTATACCGACTATCGCGACTTGCTACACCACAGCGGACTCGACGCCGTCATTATCGCAACGCCCGCGCAGTGGCACACTTTGCAGGCAATCGACGCGGCAAAGGCAGGGAAACATATTTACCTGCAAAAACCGATGAGCCTGTTTCTCGGCGAAAGTCTGGCCATCCGTAACGCCGTCCGCCGGCACAAGGTCATTTGCCAGATAGGGACGCAAATCCACGCCGGCAACCACTACCGGCG
>JAIRLS010000168.1 GCA_031259205.1 Bacteroidales bacterium
CCAAATCCTTACTTTGGCAGTGAGGACATTGAATTTCTGTTGTGTGTATCATTGCCTGCTTTTTTTCTCTGCAAAAATACATAATTGTTCTGATAATTCAAGACATCACCAAAAGGGGAAAGACGAGAAGAGTATCATCTATTGATAATATGGCGATTATGATTTCCGTCATGGTAAACCGCGAGGAACGAAGCGAATCTATCCGGAGAAATACGGGATTCCGGATGGCTTCCGGCTGCGCCGCTGCAATGACGACCAAGCATTGACATGGCTTAGTTCTTCTTTTATACCGCCTAAGCCATCATTTCTACGGAAGCAATCCTTTCAAGTCGATGCAAAAGAACGGCGGAAAGGCTTCTGCGCACCTTTACTTTCAGGGAACAGCGGTTTTCGAAGCATCTGTCCGTACATTCCAGTTTCATGTCTTTCACTACTTTGAGGACTTGATTCATATTCCGGTAATCAAAACGGATAAGACAGGTTTCGGCAAATACGGACGATACGATTTCCGCACGGGTTAGCGCTTCCAAGGATGCCTGTTTGTATGCCTGTATCAGTCCGCCTGTTCCCAGCAGTATGCCGCCGAAATAGCGTACCACCACCACCAGTATGTCGGTCAGTCCGAAAGAAATGATTTGTCCGAGAATCGGTTTGCCGGCGGTATTGGAAGGCTCGCCGTCGTCGCCGGTGCGGAAACGATCGCCGGTAACGCCTAATCTCCATGCAAAACAATGATGCCGCGCGTCGAAATATTTTTTCCGGAGAGATTCCTGTTTTTCTCTGATTTCCTCTTCGTTGCTTACCGGATAGGCAAAAGCCATAAATTTGCTGCCTTTGTCCCTGTAAAGCCCTTCGGAAGCCGATGCAATCGTTAAAAAAGTGTCGTTTTCCATCGCCCTTTTTACGTATAAACGGCAGCCGAACCAACGACAGTGAACCGGATGCGGAGTTTTCCTTCGTTGTAGTCGTGGCTAAGAAGTTTAAACCTGCCTATTTCCGAAGTGTTGGCAACGTGTTTTCCGATGCAGGCGCAAACATCGTAATTGCCCACGCGCACTATGCGAATCCTGTCGGTTGCATGAACGGGCAGCTTGCTTAAATCGACGATGTCGCCGGCTTCTTCACGCGATAAAAAGTCGATATGAACAGGAAGATGACGGTCGATGATTTCGTTTACCCGTCGTTCTACTTCTGCCAGCGTATCCACGTCGGGCGCTGCCGGAAGGAGATAGTCGCACTTGCTCTTTTTCCTTTCAATGTGGGCGTTGATTGCTCTCGAACAGCCGAACATGCCGATCATCGTTTGGTTCAGGATATGTTCCGCCGTATGCATCGGCGGATATTCGGTTTTGTTGTGTTCATTCAACTGCGGTTCCATGACAGTGTGCGGGTGGGAAGTTATACGTTAAACCGGAAATGCATGATATCGCCGTCCCGTACCACATAATCCTTACCTTCGACGGCTATTTTTCCGGCTTCACGGCAAGCCGCTTCCGAACCGTAACGGATGTAGTCGTCGTATTTGATGACTTCGGCGCGGATAAAGCCTTTTTCAAAGTCGGTGTGGATGATTCCTGCGGCCTGCGGCGCTTTAGTACCTTTAACGTAAGTCCATGCCCTGGTTTCATCTTTTCCTGTGGTAAAATAAGTTTCCAGCTCGAGCAGGGAATAGGCGGCTTTGATGAGCCGCTCAACGCCGGATTTTTCCATTCCCATTTCCGACAGGAACAGTTGTCGTTCTTCAAAAGTTTCAAATTCGGCAATGTCTGCTTCGGTTTTGGCGGCCACTGTCAGCAATCCTGCCTGTTCGGTTTTAACGGCGGCAGCGACGGCTTCCGTATGGCGGTTGCCTTTCAGTGCCGATGCTTCGTCCACGTTACATACGTAGAGAACAGGTTTGTCGGTAAGCAGAAAAAGTTCCCGCGCCAGTTTGCGATCCTCTTTGCCGTCAAGTTTTACTGTTCGCGCCGATCGTCCTTCCCTGAGCGTTTCCTGATACTGCAACAGGAGTTCATACATTCGTCCTGCTGCTTTGTCTTTTCCGGTTTGCGCTTGTTTCCGGACTTTTTCGATACGGTTCTCCACTGTTTCGAGGTCTTTGAATTGCAGTTCCATATCAATGATTTCCTTGTCGCGCACCGGATCGACGGAACCGTCCACATGCGTCACATTGTCGTCGTCGAAACAGCGCAACACATGCAGGATCGCGTCCGTTTCGCGGATATTGGCGAGGAATTTGTTGCCCAATCCCTCTCCTTTGCCGGCGCCTTTCACTAAACCCGCAATATCTACAATCTCAATGGTGGTCGGAATCACCTTTGGCGGACGGTCCATCTCTGCAAGTTTTGCCAACCGTTCGTCGGGAACTGTGATTACGCCCACATTAGGCTCAATCGTGCAAAAGGGAAAATTGGCCGCCTGCGCTTTCGCATTCGACAGACAATTGAAAAGAGTGGACTTGCCCACGTTGGGAAGCCCTACAATACCGCATTGAAGTGACATCGAAACATACTGTTTTAATGAGCGCAAACATACATGAAAATTATGAGATTTCCAAGCAAGTGTGTGACGGCTGAATCTTTTTTTGTTGACCGGCTTCTCTTCCCTGTACCGAAAAATTACGGAAAGCGCACAGTAGCTATCATCTGCTTTTCGTCAATTCGATAACCGTGATTTCCGGCGGCATTCCCATTCTTCCGGGAAAGCCGCCGACGCCCAATCCCGGATTTATATACAGGTACTGGTCGTTTTCACGGTAACTTCCCACCCAATATTTGTAGAATATCTGTACCGGACTGAATCTTTTTTCTCCCGTTTTGATTCCCATCTGAGTACCGTGCGTATGGCCTGAAAGGGTCAATCGGATGTCGGTTTTTTCTGTTACGAAACGCGGCCAGAAAGCGGGGTCGTGAGAAAGCAGTATTTTAAAGGGGATATGACGGACGGAAGCGATGGCTTTCTGCAAATCCGCACGTTTCGGATGCCGTTTTTTGACGCCCCAGTTCTCCACTCCTATCAGCGCTATGCTGTTGACGGAATCCCTTTCGATGGTTATTGCTTCATTTTTCAGAAGTTTAAATCCCATGCAGGCGATGTTTCGTTCTATCGCCCGAAGGTTGGCAATGCTGTCGGCTTGTGTCGTCCATTTGCAGTAGCCGCCGTAATCGTGGTTTCCCAGTATGGCGATTTTTCCCGCCGGCGCCGTTAAGCGGGAAAACAACGGGATAACGGGCAGCAGTTCATCCGCAAAATTATTGACAAAATCGCCGGTAAAAACGATCATGTCCGGATGTAAACCGTTGATGGAATCTACCACCGTCTGCAACTTGTGAGCCTTCCCCCACATCGATCCGGCGTGCAAGTCGGATATTTGCACGATTCTGAAACCGTCGAACTTTTCCGGTAACATAGCGAAGGAAAAACTTGTGCGATAAACCCTGTATTCATACTGCTCAACAAATACCGCCCATACCGACAGGGCAAAAAAGCCGGCAGCCAATAGCGTCCCCACCCATATAGACAGGTGTCGGGAGGGTTTTCGATGCAATTTCCGAAAACGGTATTTTTTTTCGCGCCGCCATTTAAAAATGCCATCCGCCGCTAACGACAGCGCTAAAATGGCTTTGGGAACATATATGGCAATGACGGCTCCTATCAGATAGAAACTTAACGTGACAGTTCTGTAGTCATACGAATAATTCCGCAATTGGGAATAGAAAACAATAACAAATATTGCCGCTACCGTTTGAAGAATGATGAAAAACCGGATTCTACGGTGATGTCGCCTGTCATAGCGCGGCCAGACTATTTTAACGCCTTTGATGATAATAATATCAAGTAATACGACTAATACGATTTCTACAACAGACATGCCGGAATATTTTATTTCTGAAAAACAAAATTAAGCCTAATTTTTCACATCTTCAAATAAAAAATGCAGGAACGACAATAAAAGAGACACATCCGTCTTGCAGATATCGAAAATAGTTATTACTTTTGCCGCCGAAAATGGTGGATGTAGCTCAGTCGGTTAGAGTAGTGGATTGTGGTTCCATTGGTCGTGGGTTCGAATCCCATCTTCCACCCTTCGGTAGCGGTTTGTTCGGTTTTTGTCCGCTCTTTTTTACAACACTAAAATAACGTGAGTTCGGGATAAGAAATAGCTGTTTACGGCTTGCATGTCAATAGAATTGTCAATAGAATACTGTTTCATCCGTGTTTCGTTTTCCGCTTTTTCCCATCCATTTCAAAAGTCCTTTGACTGCGTCGATTTTCAATTCAGGACGTTCCGCATTCTCCAAAGCGGATGGGGGCGTCTCAAAAGCACGCAGATGACGCAGATGATGTGGATTTGCACAGATAAAAACGAGGCGTACAAAACGAAAGAAGTTGATTATCCATAAAATAAAAATCTGCGTTCCTCT
>JAIRLS010000214.1 GCA_031259205.1 Bacteroidales bacterium
TAAAAATGCAATCATGGGTGATCAGCGAGGAATCCGTATCCTCAAATATGTCAGTAAGATTATTGACAAAATGCGAAATGTCCATATCGTTATTCATGACTTCGATTAAATTATAAAAACAACCGTATTACTTCAAATGCTTCCGCATATTCACAACCTATTTGTACGCCTCTGCTTTTTGCCAGCGAAACGATGAAATCCGGTGATAAATAATTCCTTATTCCTTGTGATTTATATGCTTTCAAAGCGTTTATTTTTACATCAATATGTCTTTTTTCAAGTTTTATAAAACATTGCGTATTAAATGTTAAATTATTCCATATCAATTCATATCCCAGTAAAGTAGTGTTTTTGAATGCTCTTACGCCTTCCTGCGCTATTATTGTATGATCTTGATGGATGTCATGTAAACTCGGTATAAATACTAAATCGAATTGCCAATTTTGTTTTATTTTTATCAATTCTTCCAATATTTCCTGCCGAACATAATTTAATTTTCTTACCTCGTAATTATAAATCAACAAGTTGTCCGATTTGACGCCCAATAAACCGGTTGCTATTTTCACTTCTTTTTTTAAAATATCTTTCGGAAAACCTGCAGGCACCGACAGTTCGGCTGTGGAAAAAGCAACATATACGACATTCTTACCCTGTTCGACAAGACGATTGATCGTTCCTCCCGCACCGAGTTCCCCATCATCGGTGTGGGGCGCAAGCACTAAAATATTGTTGCTGTTACTTATCATAAAGCGTCTTTTTTAATTTATGCTGTATTTTTACATATTCTAAAGCATCTACAGCCGGATTGCCCATATAGGTGGCTCCGTCCGGTATGGATTCCAAAACAACGGAGCCGTATCCGGCAGTAACTTTATCTCCGATTGTTATTTTATTGAGTACTTTAGAAGAAGCTATCCAGCATCGTTTGCCGATTTTAGTACTGCCGCCGATCATCGTCCCGATAATGTAAGTATATTCCCCTATTTCAACATTATGGGCAATTAACGATAAGTCTTCAATCTTCACGCCTTGATGAATAATGGTATTTTGCAAAGCTCCTCTATCTATGCAAACGTTGGCGCCGATTTCAACATTATCTTCGATGATAACGCCTCCCAACTGAGGGAAACGGACGGGTTCTCCCGTTTCGTCATCTCTTACAAAACCGAATCCTGCGGCGCCGATTACACAGCCCGCATCCACAATAACATTTTTCCCTATTTCCACGCCGTCATAAATACTGCAATTGGAATGTATGTATGTGTGTTCGCCTATTTTGGCATTTCCGACACAAACATGAGGCCCGATATAACACGTATTTGCGATTTCGGCACGCGGATCAATAACCGCTGTAGGATGAATATCCGACGCAAAAGAATTTAATTGCCGATTAACCAACTTGGCAAAAAACAATTTGGGATGGTTTACTACAATCAAACATTTATTTTCATAAATGGATCTGTCTTCCGGCACATAATCGCATATAATTGTTGTCGCTTTTGTTTCCGCTATCAATTGCGCTTTCTTTTTCGCATTTCGGTCGATAAAGACCAAAGAGGTTTCTTTTGCCTCGCTAATAGAGAGCACATTGGCAGGCGGCTTAAAATTACGTTCATTTACAACAGTTCCGTTAAATGAATGTAGTAAATCTTTTATATTTTCAAGCGAGAACTTCATTTGATAAAGCTTTCCCATCTTTTCAGAACGAAATTTTCTCCATCAAATCAATCCCTGCCAGCACGTCGTCGTGGCTGGGGAATTTGTCCCACTGTTTGTTTACAATATATCCGTACATCGTGTCGTGTCCTTTGCCGTACTGGTGGTCGATAGTGAAGTCCATGTCGGGCTTTTCCATGCCTTCCACGTCCCAAAAGTCAATGCGGTTGAGGTTGGCGCCGCTCAGCCGGACAGTGCCTTTTTCGCCGATAACGGTTAGCTCCGTCATATAATTCGTGCGGTACACGCTCACTGTGGCGTTGAGCGAACCTACCGTTCCGTTTTCCAGCTCGCAAATGGCCGATACGGAATCGTGCACCTCCAGCTTGCGCAAATTGCCGCCCACGCCGTATGCGTTCTTTACTTTCCCGAACAGGTAAAAAATCATGTCCACGTAGTGGCTTGCCTGCGTGTAAAAAACGCCGCCGTCATACGCCTTTGTCCCGTGCCAGTCAATATTGAAGTAATCGTCGTTGCGATTCCAAAGGACATTGCAGGCAAATTGATAAATCTTTCCCAACCGCTCTCCGGCAATTAATTCTTTCATGAAAACCAGCAGCGGATTATACCGGTTCTGATACACCGGCAGCAACGTTTTTCCTGCTTTCGCAACCCTGTCCAGCATTTCGTACATTTCGCGGGAAGTAAGCGAGATCGGTTTTTCGCAAACAATATATGGAATGGCCATATTTTCAGCAATATCAATAACATGCCGAGGATGCAATCCCGACGGGGTCAGCACTGCAACCATATCAACCCCTTCAAGATCCTTATAATCCGTCGCATAAGGCACAGACAATTTCTCCGCCGTCGCTTTCGCCTTTTCTTCGTTAATATCGCAAACGGCTACAATGTCAATACCGTTTACCGCCTGCACAGCTTCAATGTGCCGTTTTGAAATCCTTCCGCAGCCTACAAGGGCTAATCTTACAGAGACCATCAATTTCCTGTTACGGTTTTTCTTACTTCGTTATTTTCCTGCTTATATCTTTCCTTGCTTTCCGGACAAACAGCTATTCCATGTTTGTCGAATCGCAGCCGGTGACCGTATTCGCTCATCCAGCCGATTTGTTTGGCAGGATTGCCGACCACAAGCGCATACGCAGGCACCTGTTTTGTTACCACCGCACCGGCCCCGATAAAGGCGTATGGCCCAATATCATGCCCGCATACGACGGTAGCGTTTGCACCAACAGTAGCGCCCCGACCGACGTGCGTTTTTATGTACTCGCTTTTCCGGTTGACCGCGCTCCTCGGATTTACCACATTGGTAAACACGCACGAGGGACCCAAAAATACATCATCGCCGCACGTAACCCCCGTATATACGGATACATTATTTTGCACCTTCACGTTGTTCCCAAGCGTCACTTCGGGCGAAATAACCACGTTTTGCCCGATATTGCAATTCTCTCCTATCCGGCATCCCTCCATAATGTGCGAAAAATGCCAAATCTTTGTCCCTTTCCCTATGATGCACCCCTCGTCAATAACGGCAGAGGAATGTGCGAAATAATTTTGTATCATCCGAAAAACGCTTTAATTGCAGATACGATATACGCCTGTTGCTCTTCGCTTAATTCGGTATGCATGGGCAATGACAATACCGACGCGGTAAGTTTTCCGGATATATCAAGCGTACCCGCTTTTTTAGCAATCCCCTTGAATGCGTTTTGTTCATCCAACGACACTGGATAATAAACCATTGAAGGGACGCCCTGCTCCGAGAGATATTTTTTCAACCCGTCCCGTTTTCCGTCTTTTACTTTTATCGTATACTGGTGATACACGTGCGATGAATACGGCATTTCTTTCGGTATTTCTATTTCATGAACAGATTTCAGTTCCCGGGAATAAAACTGTGCGGCCTGATACCGGTGTTGCGAATATTTGTCCAAATACTTCAACTTAACATTAAGCATTGCAGCCTGCAAAGTATCTAAACGGGAATTGCATCCTAAGACTTCATGGCGGTATTTCATCTTCTGTCCGTGTACGGTAATCATCCGCAATTTTTCCGCCAGCGCATCGTCATTGGTCATCATTGCGCCGCCATCGCCAAAACAGCCAAGATTCTTGGTGGGAAAAAACGACGTACATCCGATATGTCCTATCGTGCCGGCCTGTTTCTTTGACCGGTCGGAAAACGTACAGGAAGCGCCTATTGCCTGCGCATTATCCTCAATTACGTACAAATGATGTTCGGCGGCAAAATCCGTTATTTCTTCCATCGGGCAACTCTGTCCGAATAAATGAACCGGAATGATGGCTTTGGTCTTTGCAGACCAACCCTTTTGAATATGTTCCAGCGTAACGTTAAACGAATCATAATCCACATCCACCATCACGGGAACTAAGCGCAACAAGCCGATCACTTCGGCTGCCGCCACATAAGTGAATGCAGGGACAATTACTTCGTCGCCGGGCTGCAATCCGAGCGCCATCAACGCTATTTGCAAGGCGTCCGTCCCGTTTCCACAGGGAATGACGTGTTTCGCCCCCGTATATTTCTCAAGATTCGTTTTGAATTCTCCTACCTGAGGCCCGTTAATAAATGAGGAGGTATTAATGACTTGAGACATGGCTTCATCCACCTCCGGCTGTATTTTCCTGTACTGGCCAACGAGGTCGCACATCTGTATTTTCACACTCATAAACTCCAGTAGTCCATGCTTTTTATCCGATGCAAATAAAGCCCTTTTACATCCACCAATATTCCTTTCTCTGTCGATATCGCCTTGAAATCTTTTTCCGTCATTTCCCGGTATTGCCTGTGCGCAACCGCAACAATAACGGCGTCATACTTTTCGCTTATGGCCGGCTTGAGTTCTATGTCATACGCTTTCTTCATCTCTTCAGGGTCGGCATACGGATCAACGACGTCCACCTTTACCTGATAGGATTGCAACTCCCGGACAATATCCGCCACTTTTGAATTACGGACGTCTGCCACATTTTCCTTGAAGGTAAAGCCCATAACCAGCGCCTTCGACTGACTGAGATGTTTTCCTTCCGCCAATATTTTCTTTACGGTTTGCTTTGCGATGTACCCGCCCATGGAATCATTGATGAAGCGTCCGGCGTCTATCAACTGGGCATGGTAGCCTTTTTGCTTCGCCTTGTGCACCAGATAGTAGGGATCAACCCCTATGCAGTGCCCTCCGACCAGCCCCGGGTAAAATTTCAGGAAATTCCACTTTGTGCCGGCAGCTTCAATCACGTCATACGTGTTAATACCTATACGGCTGAAGATAATCGACAATTCGTTCATCAGCGCAATGTTTACGTCGCGTTGCGTATTTTCAATGATTTTCCCGGCCTCGGCAACTTTTATGCCGGGCGCACGGTGCACGCCGGCGGCTATAATCAGCTCGTAGGTTTTCGCAATTTCTTCCAGAGAGTCGTCATCGCATCCGGAAACAATTTTCATGGTATTGATCAGCGTATGCACTTTATCGCCGGGGTTAATCCTCTCCGGAGAGTAGCCCACCTTAAAATCGGCCTTCAATTTTAACCCCGATTCTTTTTCCAGCACCGGAATACAGTCTTCCTCCGTGCATCCGGGGTAAACGGTGGATTCGTACACCACGTAATCGCCCTTTTTCAGCACTTTCCCCACAGTTGTGCTTGCTCCGAGAAGCGGCGACAAATCCGGCTGGTTGTACTCGTCGATAGGCGTCGGAACGGCTACAATAAAGAAATTTGCGCGGCGCAAGTCTTCCGGATCCGACGTAAAGTATATATTCCTGTTTTCAAAATCCTTTTCGCTCATTTCATGGCTCGGATCTTGCCGGCAGCGCATCATTTCCACGCGCTTTGCATTAACGTCAAATCCAATGACGGGAACCTTCCCCGCAAATTCCAGCGCTATGGGAAGCCCTACGTATCCCAATCCGATAACCCCGATAACCCTTTTGTTATTGTCTATCTTATTCATTCATTCCTCATTTTGATTCTGTAGCAATTACCGAAAAATAAAGCTCTGCCACGTCACTCCCATTGGGGATAACTACAAGTCTGTATATTAGCGAGTTATCCGATAAAACACGGATAAACTCATATTTAAACTTTGAGACAAAGGTATATCTTTCAACTTACATTTGCAAACGGCATTAAAAAAACAAGCGATTCTTCTATCAATTTTGCGGTTAAATCTTTTTTTGAGGCGCTATGAAAAAAAATGGCAGCGTCATCCTGTTATCCGATATGGTAAGGTAGCAACTAATTTTTTTAATCATATCTAATCTACTGAAATTGAATATCTTGTTCTGACAAAATCCGTTATCACAGATTTTGACGGCGCAAACTTAGTTATTTTTGGGTTTGAACTCCCTGCCTGTCAGGATGTGCGGACATGGATTTAAATACCGTATTTGCTTCGCCTGTGTGTGGCCGGAAGAGATTTACCGGAAAAAGCTGAAATGTACGTTGCCGTAATGACGGTGCATGATGAGCCGTTGATGGGAGGAGAAGTCCGTACGTCGCGAATGTTCGATAATCAGGATTCCATGGTCATTGAGCAGCGGCCTGTTCAGGATTTCATCGGGAAGGGATGAGAGTTTGGCCATATCGTAAGGAGGATCGGCAAAGATCACATCGTAGGTGACTTTGCAAATGTTTAGAAAGTGAAAGGCGTCATCCCGGATCACCCTGATATTGTCAATTTTCATCTTGCGGAGGGTCTGACGGATGAATCCGGCATGTTGTGGATTGATTTCTACGGCATGGACGCTTTTTGCTCCACGCGAAACAAATTCGTAACTGATGCTGCCGGTTCCCGAAAACAGGTCAAGCACGTCCGACGCTACCGTTTCGTATCTGCCGGAAAGGATATTGAACAGCCCTTCTTTGGCAAAATCTGTGGTAGGCCTGAGCAACAACCGGGTATTCCCCGCGATGGTTTTTCCCTTGTATGTGCCTCCTATGATACGCATTCGTGGAGATGGAACAGGTAAGCAAACCGTCTTTGCAAAGACTCGGTGATATAATGGCTGTAGATGTGGTTTCTGCCGGATTCACATTCCGTAACGCGCAGGGAATGGCTTTTGAAGTATTCGAGATACGACGGAATGTTATCCGCTGTCCCGGAACAGGCCACTTCGGTCGCAATGAGCGGCATATTGAATCGTTCCTCCACTCCGGCAAGGAAATAAAAGGCATCGACAGGGCTATTGACCGGAAAACTGTTGTAAAAGAGGAATTGTTTGTTCCGGAAAAGCGCCGTGTCCATGTAACCTCTGTAAAAAAAGAGAGAAACGGGCGTTTTTTTAGCGGCTATGCCTTCTATCGTGAGTTGGGCATGATGCAACCACCGGATGTCCGGCTGACAGGCGGATAACAGACGGACAAGCGACACGGGAACAGAAAACAGATGATACAACTTCTGCGACGGCAAGTGACGAACGAAGGTTTGTTCTTCGTGCGAGGGGCTATCGTGGTTAAAGTTAAGGATTTGTTCCGCGCAACGTTCATCCAGCAAATCTTCCGGTACCATTGTCGAACGCGGCGAAACCCACATGACACGACTTTGCCTGTACCTGAACTTCAACCATTCGTCCGATTCGAACACTTTGCCGCACAGTGCGATTATGTCTTCCTGCCGGTCGAGCGGATAGTGACGCAAAACAACGAACTTATTGACAACAGTGTCGAACAGGCAATACGACAACCCTTCTCCCCCTATTTGCACGGATAAAACAAATACCGTCGATCGTGAAACGTCAAAAGTTTCGTCAACCAGATCAATGAACGGGAAGTCGGGGTTATTCCCAGTTTCCGGCATTGTTATTTGGCTCGGACAGAGAACCGACTTTCAATCCGGCATACTTGACGATCTTTTCTCTTTCGGAATTAAAGTTCAGCAACAACTGGTGATCCATTCCGTGAAGAAGCACGTCATTATGAACCTTTGCTTCAAACACTTGTACCTTGACCTTTCCGGCTTCCATGTGTTTTGTGCCCAGTTCGAATTGCTTCCGGTCGGTGAAAGGGACGTACCTGATGGAGTCAATAGGATAACCTTTGTAAAACAAGGAATCCAACACTCTTACCAGTGTAGTGTCCCTGATAATGCGTCCGGCTTTTATGTCGGCGGAGTCGTCTTCGTCGCCGATTTGCCGCACCACTTTAAAATATCCTTCCCTCAGAAAGGCGATCAAAGTATCAAAACTTCCGGTATAGCGCTTGTTTTCAGCTCTATATGCGACCTGTGCGACTCGTATGTCTTTCAGGCGCTGAATGGTGGCGTTATAACGTCGATCCTGTTCCCGATTGAATCGGATCGGCTTTTGGATGCTTTCAACAATAAAATATGACATCGCGCAAATGGCGATAACGAGAACTATATGGATGGCTATTTTCATTGAGATATGCGTTAAAATTTATTTTTGGCAAAAGTAAAAAAAAAACTTAAAAAATAAATTATATCTTAGTATTTTATTTTTTATGTTGAAAAATCATATTATCGAAATCTTCCTTCAGTATCTGAAATTTGATCCTGTGGAAGAGCAAAGGATTGTGATAGAATCGCTTGCCGAAATGATGGCCCATCCGGGTCACCGGTCGGCGATGTTGATCACAGGTTATGCCGGTACGGGAAAAACATCCGTCATATCGGCTTTTATCAATACTTTGTCCTATTTTAAAATTTCCTCCGTGCTGATGGCGCCTACCGGAAGAGCGGCCAAAGTGCTGGGCGCCTGTTCTGGACAACAGGCTTTTACCATTCACAAGAAAATCTACCGGCAACAGTCGTCCGACGATGTGTGGGGACGGTTCACGCTCAATTTCAATACTTGCAGCCATACCTTTTTTATTATAGACGAAGCCTCCATGATCTCGCGTTACAGCGCCGACCGCAGCTATTTCGGCAGCGGATGCCTGCTGGACGACCTGATATCGTTTGTATTCGGCGGACGGAATTGCAGCTTGATACTCATCGGCGATACCGCACAGTTGCCACCGGTAGGACAGGACGAAAGTCCCGCGCTGGACGCCGGCCAACTGCAAGCCTACGGATTGAACGTAGTCCGGCATGAACTCACCGAAGTAATGCGGCAAGCTCAGGAATCGGGCATACTGTACAACGCAACGATCGTCAGGCGACAGTTGGAAACCGCTCTTCAGCAAACAGATACGGTTTACCCCGCCTTGCAAATGCGCAATTTCACCGACATTTGCCGTATTACCGGAAACGAACTGATCGAAACCATTTCCGACGCCTACGATCATTACGGAATGGAAGAAACAATGATCGTCTGCCGTTCCAATAAACAGGCAAACCGTTATAACCAAGGCGTCCGCAACCGTATTCTCTACCGCGAAGAAGAACTGACCTCCGGCGACCTGCTGATGACGGTACGCAACAATTATTTCTGGATACAGGATTCGGACGAAATCAGTTTCATCGCTAACGGCGATATTGCCGAAGTGCGGCGAATCCGCAAATATACGGAACGTTACGGTTTCCGTTTTGCCGAGGTAGAACTCTCGTTGCCGGATTATCACGACCGGGAATTTTCAGCCGTCATCCTGCTGGACACGCTGTCGAGCGAAAACGCATCACTGGGCGAGGAACAGAACAGAAAACTGTATCATGCCGTAGCACAGGATTATGCCGACATTCCCTCCAAAAAGGAAAGAATAAAAAAAATAAGAACAGATCCCTTTTTCAATGCCCTTCAGGTGAAATTTGCTTATGCCGTTACCTGCCACAAAGCACAGGGAGGACAGTGGAGATGCCTTTTCCTCGACCAAGGCTGGCTCAACGACGACATGATCGGAAGAGAATACCTGCGGTGGTTGTACACTGCCATCACTCGCAGTACGGAAAAACTGTACCTCGTCAATTTTCCGGAACGCTTTTTTACACCGGTGTGATCCTGACGCCTTAGATTCGAGAGAAAAACCCTGTCACGCACGGTATTTTGCGATGTTTCCCCGGCTAAATCTTTTTTTGAGGCGCTATTGTTCCGATTGCCAAGTCACAAAATTATATGAAAAACTCGTGTTTTCCAAGCGCATGCAATGAAAAACATTTTTTTACGAATGAAGATAATGAAAAACGGCAGAAAAATATCGAAAAAGCAGGGTTATTGAGGAAAGGAGTAAACTACGGAAGTATTGCCACTGATGACCGGGATAGTTTTATTACTGTATTCAAATTCAAGTTTTGAAACAGCCTTTTTCATTTTTTACATTTCACTTTTAATGTACTGTTGGGCAGTTGTTCTTCGTATATTGTTTTGCCTTTGGCTGTGGGCGCTGTCACTCCCTTTCCGAATGTTTGCCGTCCGGTGAAGATGCGGGCTTCGTCCCAGAGGCCGCAACGGATGAAACTTTGCAGCAGTATGGCGCCGCCTTCTATCAGCAGGGAGGCGATATTGCGCCGGTAAAGTTCGTCGAGGATGCGTTGCGGGAGGCTGTCATCGAAAGGGACGACAGCGCACTCCGCCGTTGTCAGCGGCAAGGCTTTTTCCGAAAACACCAGCGTGGGCTGGCTACCGTCGAACAGGCGCAACGATGCGGGGAGCCTGCCGGTGCGGTCGAGGACGATGCGTAACGGCAGCCGTCCTTTCCACTGACGGAGGTTAAGCGCCGGATTGTCGAGCAGCGCCGTGTTGGTACCTACCATGATCGCCCTCGTTTCCGACCGCCACTTGTGCACCAGCGTCCGTTCGTATTCGCCTGTGATCCATACAGGTCGATCGGTGGCGCAGTGGCTGCGATCGACGTCGATGAATCCGTCTGCCGTTTGCGCCCACTTCAGCAGCACGTATGGTCGTCGGAGGCGGTGGAAGGTCATGTAGTCCCGGTTCAGCGCGTCGCATTCCTCTTCAAGTATCCCCACGGTGACGCGGCAGCCCGCCGCTTTCAGGTTTTCGACGCCTTTTCCCGATACGATCGGGTTGGGGTCGATGCTTCCCACTATCACGCGAGGGATGTGCGCCGCTATGATACGTTTAGTGCAGGGCGGGGTTTTTCCTTGATGAGCGCAAGGTTCGAGGTTTACAAATAAGGTGGAGGAGGAGAGCAGGCTTTTTTCCTTTACGGAACGGATGGCATTGGCTTCTGCGTGCAGGTCGCCGTATTGCCGGTGGAAACCTTCGCCGATGATCCGGTCGCCGTGCGTTATCACGCATCCCACCATCGGGTTGGGGGAAACGTATCCTGCCCCCAGTCGTGCAAGTTCCATGCACCGTCGCATATATCGCTCGTAAAGATTCATGGTGATGGCCTGTCACAAGTTAAGGTTTGCCAGCCAGTAGAGGCATCTGCCGAACCATTCGTCGAAAGGGGGCGTTTTCAGGTAGCCATGTTCTCCCTGGGCATAAATATGCATTTCGGCAGATATGTTATGTTTTTTCAGGGCTTCGTAGAAGACGAGGCTGTTGGCCACCGGTACAACGGTGTCGTTGCTGCCGTGCGTGAGGAAAGTCGGCGGTGTGGTAGCGTCCACATGTTGCTCGTTGCAGTAGAGATTGATTTTATCCTGTGGAGCCGGACGTCCCAGAAGGTTATCGCGCGAGCCTGAGTGTCCGATGGCTTCCGAAAAACTGACCACGGGGTACACCAATATCATAAAGTCGGGACGCAGGTCGGTTTTTTCCGGATTTTCGACAACCGGCAGGCGATAGTGAGTGCCGGCAGTAGCGGCGAGGTGTCCTCCTGCGGAAAACCCCATGATGCCGATTTTGTCGGGTGCGATGCGCCATTCTTTCGCGCGCCGCCTGACCATCCTGATAGCTGCCTGCGCATCCTGCAAGGGCCAAGATGAGCAGCCGGTACTATCCGGTTTGTCCGGAAGCCTGTATTTCAGTACAAAAGCGGCTATCCCTGCCTTGTTAAATTCCCGTGCGATCGTGTGTCCTTCCCGCTCAATCATCAATGCGTGATATCCTCCGCCCGGGCATACGATTACCGCTTTTCCGTTTGCTTTTTTTGCCGGCGGAAGCCATACGGTGATGCTGGGATCGGTTGACGTTCTCAATATGTCCGATGGGGGAGTCGGCTGATGCGTGCCTTCGTACAGGAATATCTCCTGTTGCGCGGTTGCCGGACGTCCGAAAAAGAAAAAGACGGAAAAAAATAAACAATATTTCAATGGTGATCGCTTTTATATCTTTATATTATGAAATAGCTTTCAAGTTTTCTTCATTGACCATGTTTTTACCTTCCGGCGTATAGAGGAACCGAATCCGGTCGGCATAGCGTTCGGTAATTTTTCCGCGAATGATTTTCATCGTGCTGTTCATCAACTGATTTTGTTCGGTGAAGGCTTCCGGCAGTACGGCAATGGCGACAGGCAGCCAGCGGTCGGGGAATTTGAATGCGTAA
The DNA here is from genome assembly GCA_031259205.1 of Bacteroidales bacterium. Lineage (GTDB taxonomy): Bacteria > Bacteroidota > Bacteroidia > Bacteroidales > UBA4181 > JAIRLS01. The sequence continues at coordinate 12,052 of JAIRLS010000214.1, forward strand.
ATGCCGCCTTTTTTGTATTGGTCTACTTCTTGCTGTATCATTTCGAGCGCTTTCTGTTTGCCTTCCGGGCTTTCCCATTCGAGTTTGTGCGTTTTCACGTAACTTTTCAGGGCTTCTTTGTTGGGCACTATCAGCCCTATGGTGTAGGGATCTTGGTTGTTGTACAGCATTACCTGATCGATGTAGCGTGAATTGGTGGCTATTTCTTCCTCAATGCCTTCCGGACTGTATTTTTCCCCGTCGTTGCTGATAAGCAGGCTTTTGAACCTGCCGGTTACGTACAGGAATCCGTCGGCATCCATGTAGCCCATGTCGCCGGTGTAGAGCCATCCGTCGCGCACTGTTTCGGCAGTGGCTTTAGGATTTTTCCAATATCCGGCCATCACGTTTTCCCCGCGAATCACGATTTCGCCTTTTTCGCCCGTCGGCAGTTCTTTGCCGTCGGCGTCGCAGATTTTCAGTTCCATGGGTTGTACCAGAAAGCCCGACGATCCGAGTTTGTGCCGTTGCAATGCGTTGGATGAGATGACCGGCGTGGCTTCCGACAGGCCGTACCCTTGAAACATCGGTATTCCCAATGCATAGTAGAAACGTTGCATCTGGATATCGAGCAGGGCGCCGCCTCCGATGAAATACAACAGTTGTCCGCCGAATATTTGCCGTATTTTCGAGAACAGGAGTTTGTCATACAGCGCCAACAACGGACGTTTCCAGCATTGCCGGCATCCTCCCTTATTGTATCCTTCGCGGTTGTATGAGTATGCGAGGTTCAATGCGCGGTTAAACAGGTACCACGTAAATTTGCCTTTTGCCTTAACGCCTGCTTCGATATTTTTCCTGAAATTTTTGGCCAGCGAGGGTACGCTCAACAGGATGTGGGGCTGTACTTCCCTGATATTGACCGGAATGTTTTTCAGTGTTTCGATGGGCGTTCTGCCTGTTTTTACGGTTGCCACGCTTGCTCCACATGCCATAAAGCTATAAAACCCTGCTACATGGGCGAAACAATGGTCGAGCGGAAGGATGATCAATGTTTTAAAGTGAGGCGGGATAGAGATCAGCGACAAGGCCTGTTCCACATTTGCCGTGTAATTTCTGTGCGTTAGCAGGATCCCTTTGGGATCGGCTGTTGTGCCGGAAGTATAGCTGATATTGGCATAATCGTTTCCGGTGATTTGCGAAACGACTTGTTTCACATAATCCGGCTGTTCCGACAATTTCACATCACCCATTTTGCTTACTTCTTCCACATAAATTTCATTTTCGCGATATTCCGTTTGTTCATCCAGCACGATCACTTTCCGTAGCAGGGGCAAATCGGCAGCGATGGCACGGATTTTGGGCAACTGGCCGCCCGAAGTCATGACAAATTTCGACTCGGAGTGTTGCAAACGGAATATCAAATCGTTGCGTTCTTCCAATTTTATGGATAGGGGAACATTTACCGCGCCGGCGTGCAAAATGGCCAGTTCGCCAATAATCCATGCGTTGCGCCCTTCGGAGAGCAACGCCATTTTATCGCCCTGTTGCAGTCCCATGCTTAGCAAGCCTGCTGCCAGCCGTTGCACCTGTTCATGCGTTTGGCGGTATGTGGTCGGTTCAAATTTACCGGTTTCCTTTTCCCATAAAAACGGATTATCACCGTAATTTGCCACACATTCTTCAAAAAGTTGAACAATGGTCTTCATTGTGTTGTCGTTTTGATTTGAGAATAAATGCAAAGATACATGAAATTTTTGAAATACACATTTCATTTTACAATTTTATAATTTCGAACTTGCCGGTCCCTTCCGAAAGTCTAAAACCGGTGCGGTATCAGTGACGAAGCAGCATTACTATTTTGCATGCCATGTCCAAAAAAATGATTTTAGCGTTACCGTTGGATTCAATATGATAATGGGCGGCGCTCAGTTCTTCGGTTAACGGGACGATGTTGCCGGGGTGAATGTATGGATTGAATTTGTTTGAGAACTCGCTTTCCGCTTCTGTCAGGGAGGTTAATTGCGGCTGCCGGCAGTTTAATACAAAATTCTCCCGTACCATCCGCAAGCAATACAGCAGGAATGATTTTTGGCTTTCGCGGTTCATGTCGGCCATCTGATTGCCCCATTCCATCAATTCGAGCATGGCTTGTTTTTTCCCCCACACCGACCAGCAGGTACGCATCATGCGAACGAACTGTTCAAGGAAAAAGTCTTCTTTTTCGTCTTCCGATTGCAGGCGGATCTTTGCTCTCGCCACATTGCCGTTGCTCAACACTGCCGCGTTCCTTGCCTGCTGTTCGCTGCACCGGCAGTTTTTTACCAGATAATCCGTCAGGCTGGGGACGTCCGGCTTCGGGATTTTAACCAACTGGGTACGTGAAAGGATGGTGGGTAAAATCAGGTCGGACGATTCGGCAATCAGCAAAAAGAGGGTTTTCTCTGGAGGCTCTTCCAGAATTTTAAGCAATTTGTTGGCAGCTTGAACATTCATCTTTTCGGCCATCCAGATAATCACAACCTTAAAACCGCCTTCGTAGGATTTCAGGCTGAGTTTATTCAATATTTCCCTGCTTTCATCTACAAAGATGCTTCCCTGTTTATTCTCGGACGATATGGCAGACAGCCACTGATTGTAAGTGAGGTAGGGATTTTGTATCAATGTTTCCCGCCATTCTTTGAGAAACATGTCGCTTACCGTCTTTCCGCTTCCGGACTTGACGACGGGAAAGACGAAATGCAGGTCGGGATGGATCAGTTTGCCGTATTTGTTGCATGACGGGCATTGTCCGCAGGAGTCGGTTTCACTGCGGTGGGGACAGCTGATATACTGTGCGTAGGCAATGGCAAGCGGAAGGCTGCCTGCTCCTTCCGGAGCAAGAAACAAACGTGCGTGACTGATACGGTTTTCCCGTACCGTTTGAATCAGTTGTTGTTTCAACTTTTCCTGACCTGCAATTTCAGCGAACAGCATGGGTTTCAGTCGTCGATATTGTGAATCACCAGGCCGCTACGCAGTTTCGGCTCAAACCATGTTGTTTTGGGCGGCATGATATTTCCCGAGTCGGCAATGTCAATCAGTTGCTTCATGCTGACGGGGTACAAGGCAAAAGCAGCGGCCATTTCGCCCGAATCGACCTTGCGCCTGAGTTCGTTCAGTCCGCGTATTCCTCCCACGAAATCAATCCGTTTGGAATGGCGCAAGTCGGTAATATTCAGTAGAGGAGCGAGTACCCAATCGGTGAGGACAGTCACATCCAGACAGCCGATGGGATCGTTATCGTTGTAAGTTCCCGGCAAGGCTTTCAGGGCATACCATTTTCCGCCGAGGTACATGCCAAATTCGTGTGGCGCCGAAGGACGATATTCCGCCGTTCCTTTGCACTCAACCTTAAAACTCCGCGACAGCGCCGCCAGAAAGTCACTTTCGGAATAGCCGTTCAAATCTTTCACAACACGGTTGTAGTCGAAGATTTTCAGTTGCCGGTCGGGAAAGTGAACGGCCAGAAAAAAGTTGTATTCTTCTTTGCCGGTGTGATTTGGGGCGGCATGCCGTCGTTCAAGCCCGACGCCGGCTGCGGCAGCTGTCCGGTGATGTCCGTCGGCGACATAGGTGTAAGGCACAGCCGCAAACAGGTCTATCAACCTGTCGATGGTCGGTTGATGGTCGATCACCCAGAAACGGTGTCCGATACCGTCTTCGGCGGTGAAATCATACTCAGGGACTGTGGCGGTTTGCTTTTCCACAATGGCGTCGATCTCTGCTACGGAAGGATACGTGAAAAAGACAGGTTCGTAATTTAATTTGCTTGTGCGGATATGATTCCGGCGGTCTTCCTCCTTGTCGGGGCGCGTCAATTCATGCTTGCGGATGACATTGTTCAGGTAGTCGTCTACGGAAGCGCATCCCACGATGCCATACTGTGTCCGTTTGTCCATCGTTTGTGCATAGATGTACAGTTTCTCGCACTCGTCGGTGAAGAAAACGCCGTCTGCCAGCATTTTACGGAAGGCGGCATTGCCTTTTGCATATACTTCCGGCGTGTGTTCGTCTGTCGTTTCGGGCAGGTCGATCTCCGGTTTTATCACATGCAGGAATGACAAAGGATTTCCCGCCGCCTCTGTTGCCGCTTCCGCGCGGTTAAGCACATCGTAAGGGCGCGAAGCAATTTCGGCGACATGTTCCCTTACCGGTCGTATCCCTTTGAAAGCCTTTAATACAGCCATAATCGACAATTCTTTTTGTGAATAAACAGATGGCAAAGATAAGCATAATTCAATTGAATGAAAAATGAGAAAAAAAGGTGGCTAAATCTTTTTTTGAGGCGCTATGGGTCAACGGACTGTTCCATCCGTGTTTTGTTCCTGCTTTCTTCCTATCCCTCTTAAAAGTCCTGTAAAGGACATTCCGCATTCTCCAAAGCGCTTTTAGACGCACGCCGTGCGTCTCTACATTCGTGCATTCGTGCATCTGAGAGACGCACGCCGTGCGTCTCTACGGTTTTTTTTTCAAAAATATTTGCCGAATAATTTTTTTATTGTATATTTGCCTGTTCATTTTTTCATTCAAACCATGAAAACCATCTTCGATTTATATCGAAAAATATCTAAAAAAAGGACGATTTTTAATCAATTAAAATCATCTCACAAGCCGCTAAAGG
>JAIRLS010000339.1 GCA_031259205.1 Bacteroidales bacterium
GAAAATGGAACTGATGCGTTCGCCATATTACATTCGATAATGGATACTGCCAAGAAAAACAATCAGTCGCCTTTTCTTGCTTTAAGAACTATTGCTGCTATAGGTACCTGAATAGTTACGTAATGCCTAAGGCTTCGAGCAGTTGAGGGTCGTCGTAGAGAGCGATTCGTGCGATAGCGCGGAAATCGCTGAACCGGTTACAGAGTTCGTCAAGTGCCTCGTCGCGTTGTTGAGTAGATTGCTGAGCAGCGCTTTTTTCGCTCAATTCTTCCTGCAAGCGTTCGGCGGTATATCCGAAACCGGCTAAGACCTGAAGAGCGTCCGGCATTTCCGAAAGATTGGAATACAGAATCTTCGCGCTGCGCAACCATCCGGAAAGGCTGCGTGGACGTTCGCCCACAACACCTAGGCTCGTAAGCACATTTGTCTGTCCCTTAAAAGCCACCCGCGACACTTTCACTATTACCATATATCGAGCGTAAGTGGCATCTAAAAACTTATCCTGCACACCTGTAGCCCCATATTGGCTGCCATACTTTTTCACATTAGTTGTCATCAGGTGCGACACTTTGTCCAACATCTGTTTTCCTTTGAGAATACGTTCGGACGTGTAACCAAACACGCTTAATCTCGTCTGTATCTCGGGATTGTCCAAGGTTCCCGAAATAGCGTTTTCAATGCGGTGCAACTTAGTTGCGATAATTTTTCCGTCCATACTAAATCCTTTTTTTAATTATATTAATGAATAAATATTGTTTTGTGTCCCGCGACCACTTTTTCGTGTCCCGCAGCCACTTATTTATTCATTTCAAAAGCAATGGCAGGCAAATCCTCCGGCAGATTAGCGGGTAAACTGACTTCGACGCCTTCTGCTGTTTTCTTCCAGCGGACGGATTTTCCCGTTTGCAGACAGAACAGTTTACTGTTGCGGGCGGGTTCGTTTCCTTTCCAGACAACTTTGGCAGGTGTCTTTCCGCCTTCCGGCAAACAAACGATTGCATAGATTTTCTTCCCGTCTTTGCTTTGGGTAAACCATGTGTTTCCATCCCTATAATAATGTACTATGCGGGTATTGTAGATAGCGGTACCGTTTTGTTTCAGCCAGTTTCCGATTTCTTTCAGGCAGGCGACAACTTCGTCCGGCAGTGTTCCGTCTTTTGCAGGACCAATTCCCAGTGCGAGATTTCCGCCTTTTGCCACAATTTCCACTAATATATGAATCACATTCGCACTTGACCTGTACGTATCTCCGGGCGGATGTTCCCATGCGTGTCCCAGAGTGATACAACTTTCCCATGGCGTTTCCAACTGTGCGCCGGAGATTTCCTGTTCCGGCGTCTGATAATTTTCGTATTCGCCGGCAACTGTACGGTCTACTATCAGAAGCCCCGGCTGATATTTTCGCGCCATGCGGGCAATCTTCGGCATGTCAATGTCTTGCTGAGGAGGACGTACCCAACCGCCATCCAACCAGAGGAGGTCTATTTTCCCGTAATCGCCGTTCGTCAGTTCCTCTATCTGGTTGTATGTGTATTCCTTGAATTTGTTCCACCTGTCGGGATATTTTTTGACATTGTAATTTACATTCCGGTCGGGCGTTGCAAAGAAATCCCACCAGTAGTTGGGACAAAACCAGTCCGGTTTGGAGAAATATGCACCGACCATAAAGTCTTCCTTGCGAAAAGCGTTAAACGTTTCCTTGACAAGGTCGCGACGGGGATGATCGCGAAACGCTCCGTGAGCAATGGAAAAATCCGTCTGTTTAGTGTCCCACAAACAGAAGCCGTCATGATGTTTAGTCGTAAAAATAAGATATTTAACTCCTCCATCCCTGAGAGATTTTGCCCACGTTTCCGGCTCAAAACGGTCGGGTTTGAACTTGTGAATCAATTCCCTGTAATTACGCTTGTATTCATCGTAAGGAACTGTACGGCGGGGATTAATCCAGTCATGGTCTTCGGAGCAAAGTACCCATGATTCGATGTTTCCGCCGGGAAGTTCATTATAAATGCCCCAATGTATCAAAACGCCGAACTTTAAATCTTGCCAATATTCCAATTGTTTCAATACTTCCGGCTCTTTCGGATAAATGTAGGTTTCCGACTTTTTATGCGCCATTCCCTGCATGGCGTCATTCTGGGCGAATAATGGTGTCGCTATTAATAACAACCATAAAATCATTATGTGTGTTCGGTATTTCATATCTTTTTAAATTGTCAACATCCCAATATAGTTACCTTGCTTTCTTCATCGACTGTCCACGAAATCTTTTCGTCCCATGAGAGTTCTTTGGCTTTGGGGCGGCGGTCGAATATCACTAAATAAGCCGGTGCCGATGCGTCTATCTTGTCGCGATAGCCCTGAATCTGCACTAATCCTTCTTCCCTGACTGCGGCAGGACTGTCATAATAATGAATGATTTTCACTTCGAGGATATAACATTTCCCGGCATATTCCACCATTAGATCCATACGTCCGCGACCGGCGGCTAATTCTCTGTTGATATATCCGCCTCCATTGGTCACACGCTGGAGAAATGACATCAGCAAGAGATGCGGAAACGCTTCGGTATAATCGGCTGTTTCCTCCCATATCTCCGAATGTCGTCGCCAGAACTTTTGAAATTCACGCAGTAAATTGTCCATATCGAGTTCGCCGTTTGGTTTTTGCCACTGCCACGATGAAGGCGGCGGAAATGAATCATGATATTTCGAACTGATAAAACG
>JAIRLS010000346.1 GCA_031259205.1 Bacteroidales bacterium
AACCTAATTAGGTGAGCGCAAAATTACAACAAAAAATTGATACTGCAAAGTTTTTATGACAGTTGACCCAAATTTTTTTACTAGACGGGGTAATTTTTTGCGGAGTTAGGGATTGATATTGTTCCCCTGACGGGGCACAGGGCTTGTTCATGTCCGTTCACATTCTGTCGGGGGCTTCTATTCCGAGTAAATCCAGGGAGTTACGGATTACCTGTGCGGTGTTTTCCGACAGGACAATACGGAAGAGACGGAGCGCGGCGTCATTTTCTTTCAAAATGGAATAATCGTGATAGAATTGATTGTATTCCTTTGCCAGTTCGTACACGTAATTGGCGATGAGCGCCGGATTGAAAGTGTCGGCGGCGTTTTTCACTACTTCGGGGTAGTCGTGGAGCGCATGGATGAGGGAAACCTCTTTTTCGTTGAGGCGGAGTCCCTTGCTGACGGAACGTCCCTCGAGCAGGCCGTTTTCGGCAGCTTTACGGAGTATCGACCGAATCCGGGCATGGGCATACTGGATGAACGGACCGGTATTCCCGTTGAAATCAATGGATTCTTTCGGATCGAAAAGCATGTTCTTTTTCGGATCTACTTTCAGGATAAAGTATTTTAAGGCGCCCATGCCGATGGCGTGTATGATGCCGGAGGCCTCTTTTTCCGGAAGCCCGTCCAGTTTTCCCAGTTCTATCGACATTTTGCGGGCGGTTTCTTCCATTTCTTCCATCAGGTCGTCAGCATCTACGACGGAGCCTTCCCGCGACTTCATTTTTCCTTCAGGCAGTTCCACCATCCCATACGACATGTGTTTCAGGTTGCCTGCCCAGGCATAGCCGAGTTTTTCCAGAATTAGCGATAAGACCTGAAAATGGTAGTTCTGTTCGTTGCCTACCACATACACCAGTTCGTCGATGTTGTATTCTTCAAATCGCTTGCAGGCAGTGCCGAGATCCTGTGTGATGTATACGGATGTGCCGTCGGAACGCAACAACAGTTTCTCGTCCAGTCCGTCGTCCGTTAGGTTAATCCATATCGATCCGTCTTCTTTCCGGAAAAACACGCCTTTTTGAAGGCCTTCCGCAACGATTTCCTTTCCCTGCAAGTAGGTTTGCGATTCATAATAGATCCGGTCAAAGGATACGCCGAGTTGCCGATAGGTGGCGTCGAAGCCGGCATATACCCATCCGTTCATCTTTTCCCACAGCGCAACCGTTTCCGGATCCCTGGCTTCCCAAAGGCGCAACATTTCCTGTGCTTCCAGCAGGGAAGGGGCTTTCCGTGCGGCCTCTTCCCTGTTCATGCCTTGCCGAATCAACTGTTCCGTTTCTTTCGTGTATTCGGTATTGAATCTGACGTAGTAATCTCCTGCCAAATGGTCGCCTTTCTTTCCGGCGCTTTCGGGAGTTTCGCCATTGCCCCATTTTCGCCACGCCAGCATTGATTTGCAGATGTGTATGCCGCGGTCGTTAACCAAATTCACCTTTACTACACGGTTTCCGGCCGCTTCCAGTACTTTCGACAGGGAATGTCCCAGCAAATTGTTCCTGATATGTCCCAAATGCAATGGTTTATTGGTGTTTGGCGAGGAATACTCTACCATTTTCATGGGAAACTGTCCGTCGGCGGGGATACGCTTTCCGTAACCGGCGTCAAACACTGTTTCCGACAGGAAGTTCAGCCAAGTTTCGTCGGTAACCGTTATATTTAAAAATCCTTTCACGACGTTGAACCGCGCAACGATGGAAGCGTTGCGTTGCATGTATTCGCCAAGGGCGGTCGCTGTGGCTTCGGGCGATTGCCGGGATATTTTCAACAGCGGAAACGCCATAAGGGTGAAATCGCCTTCAAAATCCTTGCGCGTTTTCTGCACTTGCAGGGTTTCTTCAGGCGCCTGCACTCCGTACAAAGCTGTCACCGCTTCGCCGGCAAGCCGCGCGACAGCGCCGGAAATACCGTTATATATGATCCGATTCATGATATTTACAAATTGCGTTATTTTGATTTCTTCAAAGATGTTTTTTTAGGAAGCCGGAGGGTTGGCAGACCGGAGGGACATCTGTTGCTGCGCTGTCGTGTAACCTTCATGCAGAGCGTTGACGTTCAGATCGACCATAGCGTTCCCTTTGCGCTCAAAGATATTGCGGACGGCAGTTTCTACCTGCCCGACGTCTATTCCGAGGAACGGAACGGCAGCGCCCAGCATCACCATGTTGGCGGCCTTGCTGTTGCCGCACCGGGTAGCCAGTTCGTCGGCGTTTACCAGGATTCGTTTGTCGAGCGCTTCCAATTGTGCCGTCAGGGAAACGGCGTCGGGGTAATTGTCGATATTGACGAAGGGACGGGTGTTGGTCACCACCCATCCGTTGCCCGACAGGTAAGGTAGATAGCGTAAGGCTTCCATCGGCTCTACCGAGAGTATGACGTTGGCTTTTCCCGTGGGAATCAGGTCGGAAGCGACAGGAGCGTCCGACAGCCGGAGGTGTGAATACACTGCCCCACCTCGTTGGCTCATGCCGTGTATTTCCGCCTGTTTGATGTATAAGCGGCTGTCAATCGCCGCCCAACCGATGACGGCAGCAATAGACAAAATTCCCTGTCCGCCTACTCCGGCCAATATGATGTCTGTCTTCATGTTGATTGTGATATTTGAAATTATGGCGATTTACTGTTTTCCGGCCGATCTCACTCGGCGGGCGGCTGTTTGAACACATTCCCGCCGGAAGACGACAACCGACGTTCCTGCATAAGCGATGGATTCTTTCAGTACGGATACATTCTCCGTTTGATATTTTTTCAATGGTACCAAAACTTTCAGCCGTTCTTCCGGCAATCCAAGTCCAAGGCATATCTTTTCAATTGCGCCGGAAGCGGATGAGGGCTGTCCGCCGGTCATTCCGGTGGTCAGATTGTCGGAGATAACGACCACCACCGGCGTATTTTCAAGAATCACGTCGAGCAGGCCTGTCATTCCGGAATGGGTGAAGGTGGAATCGCCAATGACGGCTATGGACGGCGAAAGTCCGGAATCGGCGGCGCCTTTTGCCATAGTGATGGACGCTCCCATATCCACGCATGAATTAATGGCCAGATGGGGCGGCAACGCTCCCAGCGTGTAACACCCTATATCGGAGAAGACGCATCCGGGAGGATAGTCCTTCATGGCTTCGTTCAGCACATGGAACATGTCCGTATGGCCGCATCCTTTGCACAAAGCCGGCGGCCGGGGGACAACGATTGCCGGCGCCGGACGGTCGGCGGGCTTCGCCAAGCCCAAGGCGGCGGCTACAATGTCCGGCGTCAATTCGCCTGCCCGGGGAAGCGTACCGTCCAGCCGTCCGCAAATCTTTAACCCGGGATGTGGTATTAGTCCCGCGAGTTGAGCCTCTACCAGCGGGTAGCCTTCTTCCAGAACAAGTATTTTATTGCATTTTCCGGTGATCGTCCGTATCAATTCCGCCGGAACAGGGTATTGCGACAGTTTGACTACCGGATGGGGGCAAACATTGCCGGCAAAATTCTCCGTCAGGTAATTGTAAGCGATTCCACAGGCAATAATTCCCAGCGAAGGGTCTGTTCCGTCGATAAAAGCGTCATAACCCGACGAACCGGCTTCCTGTTCGATAACAGGTTGCTGATGGAGCAGTTTTTGATACTGTTGGCGTGCAATAGCCGGCAACAGCACATACTGTCGCGGATTAGCGGGTAAACGCAACTCGTTTTGCCTCCTTTTTTCCCGCAGGCGAACGCCCGTCCGAGAGTGCGCCATGCGGGTGGTGATACGCATCAGCACCGGAAGCTCCAACTTTTCCGAAATATCGAACCCGTAAAAAGTCATGTCGTAGGCTTCCTGCTGATTCGACGGCTCCAGCACGGGTATCAGGGCAAACTGCCCGTAGAAGCGCGAATCCTGTTCGTTTTGTGAAGAATGCATCGACGGATCGTCGGCAACCACTACCAGCAGCCCGCCATTCACTCCCGTTACGGCCGAATTGATGAAAGCGTCGGCAGCCACGTTCATTCCCACATGTTTCATGCACGCCATGGCGCGTTTTCCGCAGTAGGACATCCCCAATGCAGCTTCCATCGCCGTCTTTTCGTTGGCAGACCACCGGCAGTGAATTTTCTTCCCCCAGGCTTCTTCCGAAGTCTGGATGTATTCCATGATTTCGGTGGATGGCGTACCCGGATAAGCGTATATGCCCGATAAACCCGCATCAATAGCCCCCTGGGCGATCACTTCGTCCCCCAACAATAACCTTTTTTGCATACTATATTGTTTTGGACGGCAAAATTAGATGAACAGGATAAGATTTCCAAACGTGCGGAATGAAAAAAGTGAAGATGATGACTCTGGAAGAGAAAACGGTTCATTCTTTTTTTGAGGCGCTATGAAAAACAATTCTTCTGACCTCCACGAATACACGAATGTAGAGGCGCACGGCGTGCGCCTGAATGTAGAGGCGAAAGGCTTTCGCCTGAAAAGCCATCCGTTTTGAAGAATACGGAACGTCCTTTCAGGACTTTTAAGAGGGATGGGAAGAAAGCGGGAAACAAAACACGGATGGAACAGTCCACTGACCCATAGCACCTCAAAAAAGAATTAACCGGAAAGATACAAATTATCCGGGTATAAATAACTTGCCGGACAATAGTCGATAAAAATATTTTGCCGGAGTAAAAAATCTTGTTTACATTTGTGCTGAAAGGAATATTAGATTAGTATCTGGATATTTGAATGATAGAGCAAGATGTCATAAGCCGTATAGCCGAATCCGTCCATATTGTGGAAGTGGTGGAGGATTTTGTAACGCTTAAAAGGAGAGGCGCCAATTACATAGGCAATTGTCCTTTCCACCATGAGCGTACCCCCTCGTTCATGGTGTCGCCTACGAAGAACATCTACAAGTGTTTCGGATGCGGGAAAGGGGGCGACGCCGTGCATTTTGTCATGGAACACGAACATCTCAACTATCCGGAAGCCTTGCGGTATCTTGCAAAAAAATACGGTATCGAAATTGTTGAAAAAGAGCAAACGCCGGAAGAACGCCAATTGATCGACCGGCGCGAAAGCCTGATGGTGGTATCGACTTATGCGGCCAGGATGTTTCAGGAAAACCTGAATGAAACCCGCGAAGGAAAGGCTATCGGGATGAGCTATTTCAAAGAACGCGGTTTCCGTGAAGATATAATCAAAAAGTTTGAACTGGGTTACAGCCTCGAATCAAGAAATGCGTTTTCCCAAAAGGCGTTGAAAGACGGCTACAAGGAAGAATTTTTGCTGGAAACGGGGTTGAGCATTAAGGGCGAGCAATCCATTTTCGACCGCTTTTCCGGACGTGTGATGTTTCCCATCCATAGCCTTTCAGGTAAAGTCATCGCTTTCAGCGGGCGAGCGCTGAAAACCGACAGGAACAGACCCCTTGCCAAGTATGTCAATTCGCCCGAATCGGAAATCTACCACAAAGGCAACGTTCTTTACGGCATCTTTCAGGCCAAAAACAGTATCGTGCGCTGTCGGAAGTGTATTCTGGTAGAGGGCAACGTGGACGTCATCTCCCTGCATCAGGCAGGCATCGACAATACGGTAGCCACTTGTGGAACAGCGCTGACGGACGAACAGGTTCGAATGATCAAACGGTTCGCCGATAATGTTACCGTGATGTACGACGGCGACGCTGCCGGCATCAAAGCCGCTCTCCGGGCTATCGACATGTTCCTGAAAGAAGGCATGGACGTGAAAGCGTTGCTGCTGCCCGACGGCGACGACCCCGACTCTTTTTCACGCAAACACAGCACAGAGGAACTGGAAGCCTATTTCAACGCCAACGAAACCAATTTCATCCGTTTCCGGTTTGCGTTGCTGGAAGACAGCGCAAAGGACGATCCCATCCAAAAGGCAACCTTCATCAATGCTGTACTGGAATCCATTGCATCCATTCCCGAACCCGTTAAAAGAATGGCGTATTTGCAGGAAATCGCAAAATTATCCGGCATGGAAGAACGTGTGCTGGCCGTCAACGTCGAAAAATTGGTGGCGGCGCGGCGCGAAAAAGAATGGAAAGACCGGAAAAAGAGCTTTTCGCCGAATGACGCCGAATCTCCGGTCGATACTCAGCCGGAGACGGTAAAACCAATCCTTTCCGACCGGCAGGATGAAAAATACGGCATAGATATAGCGGAACAGGAAATCATCCGCCTGCTGATCCGCTACGGCAACCAGAAACTGTTTGACGATCAGGAGGAACTCGACAGTTCCGGCGGTATGTCGGTGGCTTCCTACCTGATACGGGAAATCCGCTTCGACGAACTGGAACCGGAACAACCGGTATTAAAAGCTATTTTCAATGAATATGAACAGTATTGGAAAAACGACGGACAGGTAAACGACCAGATTTTCATCCGGCATCCCAATCCGGAAATCAGCCGGTTGGTAGCAGGGCTGCTCATGCAGCGGTACGAACTGAACGACCGCCTCTACGACGGCGTAGAAATCATCAATGAAGACGAAAACCTTCCGGTAGTGGTGCCGCAGAATCTGATGGCCTACAAACATAAAAAAGTGCTGCTGATGCTGAAAGAACTTTCCCAAAAAATGCAACAGGCAGTGGACAAAGGCGATCAAACCCAATACGATGCACTCTATGACCGGTTTATCGCCCTCACCGAAGTGAAGAAAAAACTTGCCAAGATATTAGGACACAGAACGCTATGAACAGTATCTTACACACATGCATGGTAGTCGGGTGGCTGGTCGGGGCGGTTGCAGGAGTTGCCGCCCAGCAAGAGTATCGACCTGCCGCTGCGCAGGAAATACACGATATACGGAAAAAAATCGAAACTGCTTCGGCAGGGTTGAAATCGTTAAAATGCGATTTTGAACAGACGAAAAGCATCTCTATCCTTGCGGAAGAGATGAAGTCGTCGGGTTTCATGATTTACCGTTATCCCGACACGGTGCATTGGGAGTATGTACAGCCCTACCGGTACGTGTTTTCCATGAATGGCAGGACGATCGCTATCGAATCCGGCGGGCGGAAGGATGAGATAGACGTCAATTCAGGCAAACTTTTCAAAGAAATCAGCGCTGTCATCCTGTCAAGTATCAACGGTCGGGGCATTTTCGACGAAAACCGGTTTTCATCGAAATATTTCACCGGAACAAGTGGATTTTTGCTGGTATTATCACCCAAGCAAAAAGAAATCAAACAGTTGTTCAGCGAGATACATCTCTTTTTCGACGCCGCAGATCATACTGTTTACAGGGTTAGTATGCAGGAAACCAACGGCGACCGGACAGTGATCAGCATGAAAAACAAGAAAATCAACAGCGAGATTCACACGAACGGCAACGGGAAGTGAGGTTCTTGTTTCCCTTTGGACGGATGGACCCTGTAAGGGAACCGTTACCGGATAAGGCCTTTCTCCGTCATCAGGCACGCCATTTCCTGCTGTATTTCCATGGCTTTCCGGCTGGCGATTTCGGCGAAATTCTCGGAAGTGTCGGCAAAAATGATGGAACGGGAAGCGTTTACCAGCAGTCCGCATTGGTCGTTCATTCCCAGCCGCGCTATTTCTGCGAGGTTGCCGCCTTGAGCGCCGATGCCCGGCACCAGCAGGAAATGATCGGGCGCTAATTTGCGAACTGCCGTCATCATGTCGGTTTGGGTGGCGCCCACCACGTACATGATGCTGTCGGTGGTGCCCCAGTGCTTGGATTGCGCGATCACTTTTTCAAAAAGCATCAACCCGCCGTACTTGTCTTCGGTATATTGAAAGTTGGAAGCGCCCCGGTTGGAAGTCAGCGCGAGGATGACCGCCCATTTTCCGCTGTATCCGGTAAACGGTTTTACCGAATCTTCGCCCATGTAGGGGGCAACGGTGACGGCGTCAAAACCGACAGTTTCAAAAAACGCTTTGGCATACAGGCGGGAAGTGTTGCCGATATCGCCGCGCTTGGCGTCGGCAATCAGGAAGACGTCCGGGTAATGTTCCCGCACATAATCCACCGTCAGCCGCAGGTTTACCCATCCCGCCACCCCAAAAGCTTCGTAAAAGGCAAGATTGGGCTTGTAGGCCGTCGCATAGGGGGCGGTGGCGTCAATGATGCGTTTATTAAACTCAAAAACAGGATGCTGCTCCCTTTTCAAACATTCGGGTATCTTGGAAAACTCGCTGTCCAACCCTACACACAGGAAACTGCGCTTCTCCTTAATTTTTTCAAACAACTCTTTGGCATTCATTTTACGGATGATTAATTATTTAATTTTTATTTTTGCGGACGTTTCCGGAAAGTTCGCGAGCGTGACCGGAAAACTGTCCGGCGTGCCGGTAAACATTGCGGAAACTTTTTCTATTTTGCGCTTTGTCGTCGCGCCGGAATTTTTGGAGATGGTCTTATTCACTGTTCACATTTTCACCCTGTTCAGTGCGAGAGCGTTGATTAGCCATCGCGGGAGCGGTTTGTGCGGGTTGCGATTTTCGAGGTTGAGGTACCAGTTCCATTTTTTCATCAGGGGTATTTTTTTTGTTTCCACAAATTCTATCAGTGTGCCGTCGGGGTCTTCGAGGTAGCTCCAGTGTCCCGCTGCTTCGCCCATTTTAAAGTGGCTGTCGCTTTCGACGGTAAAGGGGAATCCGGCGGCGGCGCATTCGTTTTTCAGGGCGTCCATGCCGTGTATGTCGAAACAGAGATGGATAAAGCCGAGGTCGCCCCAGAATCGTCCTTCAAAGATTCGGGCGGGGAGGTCTGACAGTGACTGTACCAGTTCGATACGGCTGTGTCCGAGCAGCGCCGCCATGCTGCCCTGTCGTTTTTCGGTGTGGGTGAGCAGCAGTCGCCGCAGTGTGCGGCGTCCGCCTTCGAGCGGCGCCAGTTCTGGGAAGACGCCTGTTGCGTCGGAAAGTGTCCTGTCGTAGCCCAGCACGTCGCGGTACAGTCGCAACGATCGGTCTATATTACTGACGCCGATGATACATCCGCAGACGCCTCCTGTCGGCGCGCTCCGCCGCCGGCCGAACCGGTCGGACGCTTCCGTGATTTGCCACTGGTTGCCGTAGGCGTCTTCCATAAAGAAAAAAGTTTCGCCGCCGGTACGGACAATATCGCCGATGATGCGGCAGCCTTGGCTTTTCAACGTCGCGTGTGCTTTGTCGATATTTTGTGTCTTGATTTTGGCGGCGTATATGCCCAAATCGCCGATGGCGATTCGGGCGGCGGGCGGTTGGGGCTTGCGGTCGGCAAACTGCCATATCTCGCAGCAACTGCCGCCTTGCATGTTGGCGGCGAGTATGGCGCGTTTGCGATGTGGAGCGCCTCCCATGTAGGGCGCCATAGAGGTGGCAGTGTTGCTGTCGTCGAATACTTTTACGTCCATGCCGAATATCTTCCCGTACATGCGGAAGGCTTCGCCGGCGTCGCATACTCCAACGCCTATTTGCTGTATCCCGTAGATGATTTTTTCCATTGACCGATGATTTGAAAAGGCAAAAATAAAAAATGTTTTGATTACTGCACAGTAATTTATAATTTTGCTCAAAATTTAAATCCGGAAAAGGGTATGAAAAAGGGTTTTCGCATCATTGTTTTCTTTGCTGTTGTTGCCGTTGTTCTGTTGGACGGTTGTCGCAAGGGCAGCGACGAAGTTTACGAACCGAGGGTATTAGTGACGGACGTGACGCAGGCATACCTTTATTATTACATGGTTTTCCGTGAAGCGGAGAACGCATGGGCGCTGGTTCACGAGAACGGGTATGTCTCCGGACAAACGGCAGCGGAAAACGGACGTTCCGTTGATTACCGGCTGTCGGAAGGAAGCAAGGGAATCATTTCGGTAGAATTTGACCGGTGGCAGCAGCATACGGCAACCCTTTCGGGGACAATGACGGTGGATTTGCCCGTCGAAAGGGATTCCTACCGGCAAAACGGGAGAGTTACCGTCAGCCTGTCGGGATTTTCCATCAACGGACAGCAGGTAACGGGTTTTTCTACGATCACTTATAGTGGTTCCGACGAAATCGACCAGTACAATTATTCCCTCACCGAGGCTTCCGTGTACAGCAAAGACGGCGAACAGATCCTGATAACTTCTTCGTTGTCGGGCGGCAGGTTTCAGCGTGTCGCCGGTAGCGCTACCATTGCCGTCGCGGAGGATGACAGTTGGATATTCAACGGCACGATGAGCGGCATCCTGCGCAACCGGTCGGATCTGAGATATTCCAATACGGTGGATAACGACTACTGGCTGCTGTACGAATGGGGATGCAGCCGGAAAGCCATGTACGGCTATTGCCGGCTGACGGCAGGCGGAAGAACGATCGACTACCGCTGCGGCGCTTCCTGCGATTCGGAAATTGAAGTGAAAACGCTCACCCAACAATAGCAAACAGTGAATAATAAAATCCCGACAGCGGTCTTTACCCTGCCGGCGGTAAAATAAAATATATGGCAGATCACAACGAAACGGGTAAAAAAGGGGAGGAACTGGCGGTGGCCTTCCTGAAAAAAAACGGTTATACCATTCTTGAACGCAACTGGTACAATGTTCATCAAGAAATAGACGTCATTGCTTCCAAAGACGGAGAAATAGTCGTTGTTGAAGTGAAATGCCGCTCGGCCTGCCCGCCGGTGGATCCGTACCTGTCTGTCACCCGCAGGAAGCAAAAGTTGCTTATCAAGGCGGCGGACGCTTATGTTCGGCGGAAAGGCATTGACGCCGGCGTCCGTTTCGATATTATTTCCGTTACCATTGGCGCCGACGTTCGTATCGAACATATCGAAGGCGCTTTTTCCGCCTTGTGGAAATAACGTTAAAAGCATCCGGATGAAAAACACGCTGAAATACCTGTTCTCCAAACGAGCGTACCGCCTGCCGCTGATTTTGCTGTGTCTGTTTATTTTTGCACAGTTGGTAGAACACAACGTGCTGTTCAAAAAGTTTGACCGCAAACAGGCCGAAAAAACACAACGGATTTTTCTCAACAAGGAATACAGCCTCTACAAGTATATGGATATTGTCGAGCAGCGTATCGACATGTCCAACCCTGATTCGGCATTTGTCGCCTTTCATGCCGAATACCGGCAATCAGCCGAAGAACAGGGGTTGAGCATACTTGTTTATCGCAATGACAGCCTTTATTACTGGTCGACGCACAATATACCCGCTTCGCAAACTTTTTCGCAGTCGAATTTTTCCAATCCTTACATCAACATCGAAAACAACGGCTCTTACGCCTCTTTTGTGCAGACATACAAGAATTACAATATCGTCGGCCTGATTCTCATCAAAAATATTTACCGTTATTCGAACGAATACCTTCAGAGGGGTTTTCAGGAGGATTTCGGACTGCCCGAAGACGCAAAAGTTTTCCCGGAACTGCGGCAGGGCTATTATCCGATTTGCGACAGCAGGGGAAAGTTTATCTGGGCGTTGATTTTCGACAGTTCCTGCCATTACCCTTATCAAACGATTGTTCCAGCCGTTACCTACCTGATTATCCTGCTGTTTTTCTTCGTTTGGGTGGATTCTCTTTTCAGCCGGCGAAAAAAGTTCTTTTCCGTTCTGCTGGCGCTGATGCTGATCGTACTGCGTTGCCTGATACAATATTTCAGGGTACCGATCAATATTTACGAATTGGCCATATTCGATCCCGTTCATTTTGCTTCCGACTGGTATCCATCTCTTGGGGATTTGTTGCTGTGGGTGATTTTCGTTTCCTTTCTGGTTTACGAATTTTACCGGAATTTTCATGTTCCCGTCCATCGTGAATGTCGTTGGAAATACCTGCTCTGTGTTATTTTTATGCTGACGCTCGCGGTGAGCATGTTTTTCTCCACCGGTTTGTTGATCCGGACGCTGGTGATCAACTCTTCGGAGATGTTTGAAGCGCCCGACCGGTCGTTGCTGCTGAACGGTTTCAGTCTGCTGGGATATATCGCCGTCATGCTGACGCTGTGTTCCTTTTGTCTTCTGCTGGACAAGACGTTGAAATTATGCCTTTGCGACGTCCCTGTCCGTCATTTTCCGATACTCTACCTCATCGTGCTGGCGGTAGTGACCCTTCTGTGGCTGTCGGCAGGATGGTATGTCAATATTTTCTCCGTGCTTATCCTCTCGGCAACGGTGACGCTCATGGGACTTATCCGCCGGAAAACCTTCGGCGCCTACAAATATGCTCACATCATCCTGATCATGTTACTGCTGACCGTCTATATCACCCTGTTTGTCCACAGTTTCAGTACGGTAAAATACAATGACCGCAAAAGAGTGATTGTTACCAATCTGGCCTCACCCCATGATCTTACTTCGGAATTTCTCCTGCGCGACGTGTCCGAACGCATCATCTCAGACACCATTCTAACCGACATCATTTACGAAAAAAGACAGGGAGAAGTGCTGGAATATATTCAGCAAAATTATTTTTACGGGTCTTACTGGAATACCTACGAAAACTATCAGTGCGTAGTATGCGGCGGAAACGACCAGTTGGAACTGAGCAACGGAATGGCGCCCAACTGTATCGGATATTTCAGGCAAATGATTGAAAACAGCGGAACACAACTGCCGCGTTCGCAGTTTTACTACATCAACAGGCAGCAAACAGACCTGCTGGCCTCCTATCTCGGATGGTTCTGGAAAGAAAAGGACGGCCAACTGCCCCTGCACCTGTTCATCGAACTGTGGACGGGCGGAAAGGGCATGGACGGCATCGGATACCCGGAACTGCTGCTTGACAGCCGAACCAACAAAGAAAATAACCTGAAAGGATATGCTCACGCCAAATACCACAACAATCGGCGTATCAGTCAGGCGGGCTTCTTCAACTACAACTTCAGCGGAGACGTATTCAGCAGGCCGTCGCAATATTCGGATTACTACTCCACCGTGTCGGACGGAATAGAACATCTGGTCTATCACCACGACAAAAATACCATGATCGTCCTTAGCTCAAGCCATCCATCACTGCCGGACATCATCTACAATTTCTCCTACCTTTTCATCTTCTCCTTTCTGGCGGTTTCCATCGGCAGCCTCATCTACCTGCCCGCACACAAAACCTTCCGGTGGAACCTGCAAAACAAAATCCAGATATCTATGATCCTTATCATCGTCATTTCCTTTTGCGTGGTAGGGATTTATACCTTCTTCCACATCAACAGCCAGTATCTGGAAAAGCACAACGACTATATCAGCGGGAAAATGCAGTCGGTGTACCGGGAACTGCAAAAAGTACTGAACGGTGAACAGACGGTTGTCGATAAAAACGAACTGGCCGACTGGCTGCTACTCTTCCGTGGAATGTTTTCCACCGATATCAATATCTTCGATACGCGCGGGCAACTGATCGCTTCCTCGCTCCCGGAAGTGTTCGACAGGGGACTGGTAAGCAGGCAAATCAACCCGGACGCTTTTATCCGGCTGTCTTTCGGACAACGGGCGTCCATCCTGGAAAACGAAAAAATAGGCAGGTTAAAATACATATCCGCCTACGAACCTTTCGTGGACAACAACAATAACGTCATCGCCTTCCTCAATCTTCCCTATTTCACCCAACAGGACGACCTGCGGGAAGAAATATCGGAACTGATGATCGCCATCACCAACTTCTACATCATCGTGATTTTCCTCACCGTGCTCGTTTCCGTATTTATCGGCAACCAAATCACACAACCCCTGACCCTGTTGCAGGAAAAATTCAAAAATATCAAACTGGGCGAAAAAAACGAACCCATTCATTATTTCAAAAACGATGAAATCGGACGGTTAGTAAAGGAATACAACCGGGCGATAGAAGAACTGGCACGCAGCGCCGGTCGGCTGGCGCGTTCGGAACGCGAAACGGCATGGCGGGAAATGGCCAAACAGATCGCCCACGAAATCAACAACCCGCTAACCCCCATGAAATTGAGCATTCAACACCTCAAACGCGCATGGGACAACCATTCCAACCGATTCAACGAATACATGGAAAAAATCCCCCATTCGCTGATAGAACAAATTGATACCCTTTCCGCTATCGCTACGGAATTTTCCAACTTCGCCAAAATGCCCTCGGTCAACAATCAACCGATGGACGTCATCCGGCGAATCAACGACGTCATTCCCCTCTATGCCACAGGCGACAACAAACGCGCCTTCCATACCGATTTCCACGGACTGGACAGGGCAATGGTTTTTGCCGACAAAGAGCAAATTTCGCGCGTTTTCATCAATCTGCTCAAAAACGCCCTGCAAGCCATCCCGAAAGAACGAAAACCGCTCATATTCATAGATGTGCTAAAACTGAACCGCTTCGTCTGGATACGCATCAAAGACAACGGAACCGGAATCCCCGACGACATGCAGGAAAAAATCTTCCAGCCTAACTTCACTACCAAATCAAGCGGCATGGGCATAGGACTGTCTATCGTACGCAGTATCATCGAAGACATCGGGGGAACCATCAGTTTTAGAACGAAGCCAAACGAAGGCACTACCTTCATCATCAGCCTGCCCGCATACGAAGAAGACGACCCGACTGCGGCCACCTGACCGCCCTTTCGTGCCTTCGTGCCTTCGTGCCTTCGTGCCTTCGTGCCTTCGCGC
>JAIRLS010000036.1 GCA_031259205.1 Bacteroidales bacterium
ATAGAGGAACGCAGATTTTTATTTTATGGATAATCAACTTCTTTCGTTTTGTACGCCTCGTTTTTATCTGTGCAAATCCACATCATCTGCGTCATCTGCGTGCTTTTGAGACGCCCCCAAGAAGCTATGGAGAAACTTCCACAGGTCGTTGACCTGCGGTGATGAAAGTTATGTCCCGCAGAAGGTTCGATCAATGGTCTCCGATGCTGTTATCTGCTATTTATTTCTCGTTCCTTAGATTTGCCCATACGTCGTTTTATTGCGGATCTACTTCCCTGTATGCCTTAATGACTGCCGTTTCGCCTTCTTTTCCGGGCTGGCTTTGTCCGTGTTCGAGGGAGATGACTTCGTCGTACCGGCGATTTTTGAGATAGCGGAAGATGAACTTATAGTTGATTTCTCCTGATGTGGGTTCGTTGCGTCCCGGATTATCGCCGACATGTATTGACCCGATATAGTCCCAGCAGGCTTCCAGATTGGGAATCAGGTTTCCTTCCGTTACCTGCTGATGGTACAGGTCGTTCACCATCTTGCAGGACGGGTGATTGACCGCTACGCAAATCATTTTGGCCTGCGTGGTGCGCGTCAGGAAGACGCCCGGATGGTTTACCAGCGTATTGAGCGGTTCCATCACCAGTTCCAGTCCGGCATTGCCGACGACGTCGCAACATATCCGTAAATTTTCAATCACATTGGCCGTCTGGTATTCGATATGTAATTTGGGATCGACATTGCCCAGCACGATCAGCCCTTTGTTGATGCCGGTACGTTTTTGTACTTCCAGTCCTGCCTGCATTTTGGCTTTCAACATGTCCCTGACGGAGGTATTGTTCAGGACAAAGTGCGTTCCTCCGGCTGTTTTCAGGGAGAATTGCCCCAGTTCCAATCCTAATTTGCGGGCTTCGTTCGCTATTTTTTCCTGTTCTTCAGGCGTGCGGCCAATCATTCCGAGATCGTAGGCCGCACGGAACCCCTGGTCGGCAATAAATTTGAGATGGTCGATCGGGTCTTTTCCGGCA
This sequence comes from Bacteroidales bacterium, assembly GCA_031259205.1. Lineage (GTDB taxonomy): Bacteria > Bacteroidota > Bacteroidia > Bacteroidales > UBA4181 > JAIRLS01. The sequence goes on from JAIRLS010000036.1 coordinate 1,020, forward strand.
TGTTGGGTAAACATACCCAGCGTGGGGGCATATTTCAAAGTAAATTTCGCCCTGTTTGAATTTGTCGCCTCTACCGGCATAGCCAGCGCCGCAACGCCGCCTGATCCGGCCAACATGACGCCGCCGGCTGCATTTCTTATAAAATTTCTTCGTTTCATTTTTTTTGTGTTTTATTGTTTATATTAATTTTTAAAAGTCATGATGATTCCGATGATGAAAAGGGAAATAAAAATTATTTTCCTGAACAGTATTTCGCTTACTTTTTTGTGAATTATCTCTCCGACAACAATTCCGCCCATCAAAAAAGGAAGCAGGAATACGATATCCATCCCTGTTTCCCTGTTTAATTTTCCGTCCGTCAGATACTGGACAATCAGGAAGGTGTTTAAGCTTGCCCACAGCAGGCACATGGTGGCGCGGAATTGTCCCTTGCCGGGTATTTTACGGGACGCATAGAGAACAATCAGCGGTCCTCCGGCAGCAAATGCGCCATGGACGATTCCCCCCGCCGGCAGGAACAGGAATCTTGGCATTCTGCGTTCTTCCGTCGGCACGAAACACCTGTACAGTTGGAAAGCCGCCGTCAGGACGATGAAGACGCCCAGCACGCCGGTCAGGAGGAATGGATCCGTGTTTTTGAAAAGCAGGACGCCGACCGGCATTCCCGCTCCCGCAAGCACAACAATGATTCCAAACTGCTTCCAGTGGATTTCTTTGTATTTGGAAACGGCAAAATATACCGCCAGCAACCATGCCAACACCGAAAGAAGGATTTTTGACAGTTCGAGGTTGTCGGTCAGCATAATGACAAACGGGAATGCCAGCACGGTGCATCCGAAGCCGGTGACCGCTTCCAGCGCATGTGTAATCAGTACGACCAGTCCGATAATGAGCAATATTTCCGTTGTCAACATGCGTTTTACAGTTTATTCTTTATCCATTCGACGATTGTCTTTCGATTCACCGGAATGATGTTGTTTTTCATTTTCGGGTCGTCCAGCGATTTGTAAAATAACGCTCCGATTCGTCCGGCGCTGAGGTTGATGTGCAGGTCGCCGAAGGTAAACGGCAGTCCGAATTTTTTCTTTAGCGTGATGATTTTGTTAAAAAGCGCCGCAATCAAAGCGTCGTCCCTGTCGTTGCCGAAAAGTGGCCGGGCGATTTGCACGAGCCGCTGTCGGGTTTCCGTATCGGCAAGGTTCAGCCGGAAGACGTCTTCCAGTGCGAAAGCGCAGGCTACTCCATGCGGTACGTGCCATTTCTCCGAAAGGATGAATGACAGAGCGTGTACGGCCGCCGTTCCTGTCATGTTGAACGCTGTTCCCGCCATGCAAGCGCCTTCGAGCATTTCGGCGCGGCCTTCTTTCGTCCCCGCCACGGCGCTATCGTAGGCGCGTTCCATCCATTTCAGGATGTGTACGGCGCTTTCGACGGCCACTCTGTCCGTCAGGGGATGGGCGTTTTTGTTCCAGATGGTTTCCAGAGCGTGGGACAGTGCGTCAAAAGCGGTAGATGCGGTAAGCGACGGCGGAAGCGTTTCCGCGTATTCCGTAACAAGCACAGCCATATCTGCCTGCATCAAGGGATGTCCCAGCGTGTATTTGCGTCCGCTGTGCGAAGTATAAACGCCGACTTTGGTTACTTCCGAGCCTGTGCCGGCGGTAGTCGGGATCAAGATCAACTTTATATCGCGTTTTTCGATTCTCCGCGCCGGCGCAGGCCCGAGATAATCATTCAGGTCGCCGCCGTTGCTTAATACGACTGCCGCTCCCTTGGCCGAATCCAGCGAACTCCCGCCGCCAATGCCGATAATGATGTTCACCGGCTTGTCTTTTATCGCCTGTACCATAGACATGACGTCGCCGGTTTTCGGGTCGGGAAAAACGTTGTTTTGTATTTCCACAGGCCGCAGTTTCCGAAGCCCTTCGAGCATAGCGTCGCGCGAAGGCAGGGGTCGGGGGTCGGCAATCACGCAGGGAAAGGCCTGTTCGCCGCCCGCGTAAAAGATAAGCCGGTCCATGTCCTGCGGCGACAGCTTGTCGACTTTGATGATTTTCGTAGCGGTTATTGCTTGCTCGAACATGTTGCGTGTTATTTGAAATGTTCGTTTTCCAGTTCGCCGATTTCCTTCACACAGCCGGTCAAAAAAACTTTCCAGTCGTCGTCCACGCCGTCGGTAAATCCGGTTTCCAGCCATGCGTCCGCCAACAGGCAGGCATGTTTAGGCGGCGTGAGCCATTCGCCGAACACCAGCACGTTGCAGTTGTTCACCGCTTTGGCCTGTTGCGCCGTAAAGGTATTGAACACATGTACGGGATAGACGCCTTTGAATTTGGCCGCCGTTATGACGCTTCCCGCTCCCGTACCGCAAATAATGACGCCGCGGGCATATTTCCGCTCCGATACGCCGCGTGCCACAGCCGCCGCCGCTTTGTGATAGGGTACGAACTCCCCGCCTTCCTTCATCCCGACGTCGTCCACCTGAAAACCTCTGTTTTCCAAATGAAGCATCAACTCTTTCTTTAGCGTCAGCCCCGCACGGGTACTGCCGATCACAATTTTTTCGATATTCATTTTAATGCTTTTTAAAATTTGTCATTTCTTCTTTTTCAACAATTTTTCTACATTGACGACATAGTTTTTAGCCGTCATGCCGAAACGCTTTTGCAAATATTCCTGCGTGCCGACTTCCCCAAATTCGTCGTAAATGCCTGCGCGTTTCATCACGACAGGGTAATTTTCCGAAAGCGTTTCGGCTACTGCCGACCCCAAACCGTTTATTATCTGATGATTTTCGCAAGTAAGGATGGCGCCTGTTTTTTTCGCATACTCCAACACCAATTCCGTATCGAGGGGTTTGACGGTGTGCATATCTATCACTGCCGCCGAAATGCCGTTCCGGGCCAGTATTTTTCCCGCTTTCAGCGCTTCGGCTACGGCTATGACGCCGACGGCTATCAGCGTTACGTCGTTTCCGTCTTTCAGTACTTTGCCTTTGCCCAATTCAAAGGATTCGTTGTCGGTGTAGATTTTTTCCGCCTGCTTGCGATGCAGTCGCATGTACGTACATCCCTGATGGAGGGCGCATCGGATGACCAGCGCTTTCAACGATACGGGATCGCCGGGTTCAAAGACCACGAGTTCGGGGATATTGCGCATGATGCCCATGTCTTCGAAAGGCATGTGGGTACCGCCGTTGTAAGCGGCGGATATTCCCGGATCGGTGCCTGTCAGCTTCACGTTCAACCGGGCGTAATTGGCCGAAATGAAAAACTGGTCGTAGGCTCTGCGTGAGGCGAAACAGCCGAATGTATCGGCAAAGGGGATTTTTCCGCCTGCGGAAAGTCCGGCGGCCACGCCTATCATATTGGCCTCGGCTACGCCTACATTAAAGGTGCGTTCGGGGAATCTGTTCATAAAGACAGGGGTGCCGGACGCTTTCATCAGATCGGCTTCCAGCAGCACGATCCGGTCGTCCTTTTCTGCCAATTCTATCAGTGTTTGAGCGTAAACCGCTCTCATTTCCAATTGATTCATTCTTTCTTTCTTTTTTTATTTAATTCGATTTGTCGGATGATCCAGCAACTTACAGGCTTCTTGTGCCGTTTCGTAGCTGACATTCATGTTGTGGTTGGCCAAATTTCTTTCTGCGAAAAAGGCGCCTTTCCCTTTGATGGTGTCCAGAATAATCATGGACGGTCGGTACGGTTCCTTTTTGGCGCGTTCGACGGCCATGTTCATATCTTCAAAGTCGTGCCCGTTGACCCGCTGGACAAACCAGCCGAAGGCATTCCATTTGGCGTTGAGGTCTTCCACGTTCATAATCTCGTGTACATAGCCGTCAATCTGCATTTTGTTGTAATCGGTGAAAGCGATCAGGTGATTCAGTTTGAAATGGGCTGCCGCCATAGCGCCTTCCCAGATTTGGCCTTCGTTCGATTCGCCGTCGCCGATGATCAGATAGACTTTTTTGTCAATACCGTCTAAGCGGTTGGCCAGCGCAATGCCGATGGCGGCCGAAATACCCTGTCCCAGCGATCCGGTGGACATGTCGACGCCCGGCGTGCGGTTCATGTCGCAATGACTGGGCAATCTGGTACCGCCTGCGTTGAGCGTATGCAGCCATTCTTCCGGGAAAAAACCTTTGTTCGCCAGTACGCTGTAAAGCGCAGGGCCGGCATGTCCCTTGGACATCACCAATTTGTCGCGCACTGTTTTGCGAGGATCCGTCGGAGAGACGTCCATGTGTTTTTCGTACAGCAGCGTCAGGATTTCCACTACCGATAACGCTCCGCCGATATGACCGACTCCCAGATAACCGATAGCGTCAATGGTCATTTTACGGATTTTTAGGGCTTTCGCCTCCAATCGTTTTACTTCTGTTATTTCCATTATGATTTCATTTATTTTATTTTCACTTCAATATTTACGCCGACGATGCCGGGCCATGCGCCTTTTTCCATCAGCGGTTTCCGGTCGGGATGCGCCAACAGCCATTTGTTACGGGCAAAAAGATACTTGTTTCCATAGCGGGTTTTGCCGTTTTCCAGCGATTCGTTGGTGCCTCGCGGCAAGATGACGATACATTTGAAACCTTCCGGAGAAACTTTGCAGGGACTGAAATGCAGCGTCGTTTCATACAACTGTACGGCCGTGCCTTGCGGAACAAAAAAGGCTTCCACATCTTCGGATCTGTAACGTCCCTCAACCGCCTCCTGCAACCGGCCCAGCAGCAGCACGAGATCGGTGACGGCAACGTCAATTTCGCTGCCGAGATGATATTCCAAACCGTTCAGGGTTGAGTTCCGGCCATTGCAATACCCTATCTGAATGGGCATTTCACCGTAAAAACCTTTCTCCAGCCGTTCTTTTACCGGCGTCTGTTCCAGTTCCGTCACCGAAGCCCTGTATATATTCCCTTCTTCCGGTATCGGTGTTTCGCGTACCATGTAATCCAGCGCTTCCGTAAAATCGTAGTCTGTAACAACGGCGCCATATATGCGAAACGACGCTTCATGAACGTCTTTGAAGGACAGGTGTCTGTTTTGCCGAATCAATTTTTCAGGAATCATATTCATATCTGTTTAATATTCTATAAATTCGATATGCAGGAAACCGCACAGCAGTTTCAACTCTTCTGCAATCTCTCCGTAGGCGATTGCGAAATGAGGTTCCCATCCGTCGTGTACCCATTGGGCGACTTTTTCCGTCGGAAGGCCGGACAACGGACTGACAGCTACCGATGTACCGTAGAACTTTTGAGGTTCGTCCAATGCGTTGCCTGTCATCGCCATCATTCGCAGTCCTTCCCTGCTTTTTCCCAGCCTCAAAACGGTTACCGGTCCGTTTTTTAGGCCAAATTCCATTGTCGGGCCTGTTTTCCTGTTGGGATGTACTCCCAGTCTTGCCCCTTCCGTTGCTCGCGCCAGCGAAGCGGCGCCTGCCCCGCAATGCCAAAACACGACGCCGTTGCATGATTCGTCGATCGCTACCGGATCCCCGAAATAGACCGCCCTGCCTGTCAATTCGGAAGCTATATACATACTGATGGCGCCTCCTGTATCGGTTTCGCAGGACGCCGCTATGCCGTCGTCATTCAAAAGCGACAATACCGCGCATACCGGAACGCCGTATTCCGTAAAAAAATCAGGCCAACACCGCGAAGCAACAGCTTTCACGTCGTTTTGCACCGTAAAATCCTGATATGCCTTACGCAAACGGGCGTATTTTTCCAGATTCTCTTCCGGCACAGATTCCCATCCTTTCGTTTTCGCTTTCAGTTCCGTTATAGCGAAGGCAAAGGATTCCGGCGGACAGGCCAACGCCTGCTTCATAAGGCTTGCAGCTTCGGTACGGACAATCCGTACGCCGAGTTTTCCGGCCAGCAATGCCTCGTCAATCGAGCCGAATCCAAATCCGGGAGGCTGCGTGCCTACCACGCCGACCGTTAACCGGCGCAGTTTTTTCATCACCGACAGGGCGGAAAACAGTTGCCGAAACGACAACTCTACTGCCGGCTCATCGGGATTGCCTAAAACAAACCGGAAATCGTATCCCTGCATGTACAGGCTGTTGCCGGCGGAGAAAGCACCTGTCAGCGAATTGAGTTTCAAGCGCCCCCCGTTGATGGACGGCTCGCGCAACGACCATACAACGACCGGACAGCAGAACCGCCGCGTAATTTCCGACACAAAATCGCCTCCTATAAAGGTAGTGCACTGGTAAATCACCAAATCGGGAGCCTCCACCGTGTCCGCAAAAGCCGACAACATTTCCGGAGAAGTCAGTAATTCCGCCGGCCGGCATATATCGCCGGCCAAATTTTCCAGCAAGAGGCAGGATTTTTTAAAATTTTCCTCTGCATCCGGCATGGAAAACGTCGCACGCGCCAAAGGTAAAAAAACGATTTTTGACTTTATGTTCATGGTATTCATATTTCGAGATTTTTTCGTTCGTTCAGTTCCGTTACGATTTCATTGTATCGTTTGTCCGACAATTTGTAAGCAACCGCCATCACAACAAAGGTGGCTATCGCCAGCACGCCCGGGTAGATAAACATCAACCCTTTGATGCCGGCCAACGCTTCGACGGTTTGCTCACGATTCGGGATATAGCCCACGGCGGCCAGCACTACGCCCGGAATGAATCCGGCCAATGCCTGCGAGAATTTCCGGGAAAAGGTAAAAAAGGAATAAACCAGTCCTTCGGCTCTTTGGCCGGTTTTCCATTCTCCGTATTCCACCGCATCGGATATCAGCGCCCAGTTGAGAGTATTGATAAAGGAGGTGCCGAAGAAAGCCACGCACGCGAGGATAATAAAAGTAACGGAATCGCCGGCCAGAAACCATGCCGTCAAATCTGCCGCCGCCCAAAGCAAGCTGCCGGCAATGTACGTTGCTTTTTTGCCTGTGCGCCGAACCAGCAATGGTACAATAGCTACGCCGATAAACACGCATCCGATGCTGAAAAATCCCATATACGGCATAATTGAAATGTCATGCAGCGAATACTGGCAATAATAGGCTTGCACAGCGAGTTTGACATTAAACGCCGAAAATGTAAACAAATTCACAAGACACAAGACCAACAAGGGCGCATTACGAAACAAGGAAGAAAAACCGGCAATTAGCGATGTTTTTTCCTTTTTCGGTTTCGTATCGACATAGCGTTCCTTCACGCGGGCATAGCACGTCAATTGCAGCAATAAACCGGCGAAAGCAAACACTGAGGCCGCAACGACATACCCTGTCTGCATGTTGTCGAAAAACATCACAATCGGCATAAATCCTACCGTGGTTAGCAGAAGTCCGGTATTGGCGCCTGCCCAGCGGAAGGAAGCCAAATCCGAACGTTCGACCGCATTGCGGGTCATCGCCGGTATCATGGAGCCGTACGGTATGTTAAAGATACTGTAAATGGTACCAAACAACATATACGTGGCGAAAGCCCATATCGTGCGACCGGTCGGGCTGAAATCCGGCGTTGTGAAACTGACAACCGTCATCAGGGATAGAGGGATGGCGGCATACAGCATGAATGGTCTGAATTTTCCGCGTTTCCCGATTTTCTTCCGGTTGTCGATCCACGTTCCCACGCTTAGGTCGGCAAAGCCATCCCACAGTTTGGTCACCAGAAAGACCAGGCCTGCAGTTTCGGCGGGTAATCCCAGCGAGTCGGTATAAAATTTCAGCAAGTATATCTGCCCCATGTCGAACAGGAAGTTGTTGCCGACGTCGCCCAGACCGTATGCGATCTTTTCCTTAAAAGGGATTTTGCTATTCACTTTCAATGTCTGTGATTCATGCATATTCCGTTCATCGCCTGTATTTTACCGCGACACATGAGCCGTTTCTATCCTAATTCTCTAACGTCAATCACTCGCCTTGCCATAGCCGACCGGACGGAACCTTCCATGATCTGTACCGTCTGACGGGCGATATAACCGTCGGGATACGGTTTTTCCTTCCCTTCCATCACTAAGGCAAAATACTTGAACTGTTCCGTTACTCCGTCGCCTTCCGGATTATTGCCGGACATGGATAATTTTTCGGGCTGGGGCAAATTGTCGGGTTTGGGAAACCCCGCCGGAGAGCCATAACTCACATTGATGTTGCCGTTGCCCATTTGTACCGTTCCGCCGCTGAAAAAGAAGGTATCCAGCGCCGCAGATCCGTAATTATACACGTTGCCGCCGTAATTCATCAACGCGCCGTTGGCATAATAGACAAGTACGCCGGAGTGATCGCTCGAATCGCGTTTGCGAAGCGTGAAGTTATTAACGCCTTGCATACTGCATACCGATACAGGCTCGCTGTCGAATACCCAGTTGTTTACGTCGATGATGTGGTTGCCCATTTCGTACACCACGCCGCCGCTTCTCCGCTGATCCAGCCGCCAATATTTTACGCCGGCAGGATATTCGTCGGCGTCCGGTACGCGCCAGTCTCCACGAAAATCGTACAAACTCGACTGAAGAACCGTACCGAGCGGTCTGGTGCGGACGATTTCAATCAGATTCTTATACACGCCGGAGTGACGACGCTGTGTGCCGATTTGCAGCGCTTTGCCCGTGCGTTCCATCGCTGCAATCATTTCATTGCAGTCGGCCACCGTTAGCGCCATCGGTTTTTCGCAAAACACATGTTTTCCCGCTTCAAGCGATGCGATCACTATCTCTCTGTGCGTATCATTGGGCGTAACGACACAGATAGCGTCCAATTCGTCCATACGAAGCAATTCGGACAAACTGTTGACAAACTTAGGCTTCACGCCCGTTTTAATCAGTTTCGACCTTTGCTCCATCTTGTGCGGCAAGAAATCGCACAGCGCGGCAAGTTCTATGTTGGGAACGCCGTTCAGCGCACTAATGAGGGTCTTGCTACGGTTGCCGCAGCCGATCAGCCCCATTTTGAATTTTTTACCCGCAGGAGCGTCTATCCCGCTCAAATTATTCGCCATTAACGGATGATTTGACAAAGTCAGCCCGATACCGGCGAAACTGCTCATACCTATAAAAGTACGTCTGGAAAGATTTTTATTACTCATGATTTTAATTATTTAATTTACTTATTCTAATATGCAAAATCGGTTTTTCAAAAGTCCAAAAGTAGAGATTAAATTTGAAGTGGCCTATTTTTTTTTGTTAAAAAATATTAAGTCCGTGAAAACAGGCGGTTGCAGAGGGTGCATTTCAAATTGTCGCAAACCGGCTTATCGTAGCCGTCATTGCAGGCCCGAAGCCCCAAGCAATCCCAATGTGTTAATAATGAAAAAAACGTGCATGCTTAATTTTTCGGACGGCTCCATTGCATACAAAACGTTTGAAAGCAACTTCGAGCAAAGATTTCCCCGTCCATCTATTCAAAATTTAAATGGGAATAATTATGCAAAATAGAAATCTGTTGCAGATCAATCAGATATAGACAAATGGGTATTCTAAGCGCTTAACCCTATTTTATATTTAAAAGACGTTTATATTTTTCTATTTCGCGTGCTTGCTCTTCGAGCGCTTTGCTTTGCTCTTCGAGTGCTTTATCTTTCTCTTCGAGCGTTTTATCTTTCTCTTCGAGTGCTTTATCTTTCTCTTCGAGTGCTTTCCTTTGCTCTTCGCGCGCTTTCCTTTGCTCTTCGAGTGCTTTATCTTTCTCTTCGAGTGCTTTATCTTTCTCTTTGAGCTGTTTCGAGTATTCCCATTCCGCTTCGTATTTTGCAGAGGCGATTTGGCTGAGATAGCGACTTTTGGCTTCCTGTTCGTAATCATAAGCCGCCCTATCTTCCGCAGAAAGGCGAAGGTAATCCAGTATTTCGCGCGCTTTCGGCAATCCTTGGGCCTTGAAATCCTCTTTTATACGGTCGTTTTTCAAAAAATAAATCCATTCATCAAGCGTAGTCTTTGC
>JAIRLS010000041.1 GCA_031259205.1 Bacteroidales bacterium
TCTATCAACGACGCTCTCGAAAAAGAACTCGCAGACAAAATCAAACCCGCAGAGGAAAATATATCGCAAGTTCAAGCCTCTATCGATGAATTGAACTCTCAAAAAAAGGATAAAAAAGACGAAGACGTTCCTCAATCGTTGAAAGATGAGTTACAGGAAGCCGAAAAATCTTTAGACGAGGCTAAAAAACAAAAGGAAAGCATCCTGACCGAATACGGTAAACAAAATAAACTCGCTAAACAACTGTTCGACCTCGCCCTGCTGGCTAATAACAGGCTCACAGGCGAAGAACTCGACAAGTTTGTTAAACGAAGTATCGAACTGCTGTAAGAGTTAAGAGTTAAGAACTAAGAATAGTTGACGCAGGCTGTTCTTAGTTCTTGTTTTTTCTGCGCTTTTGCGGTTAAAAAAATCAGCCGATTCTAAAGTGCATCACATCGCCGTCTTGGACGACATAATCTTTTCCTTCGACGCTAATTTTTCCTGCTTCGCGGCAAGCCGCTTCCGAGCCGTAGGCGATAAAATCTTCGTAGCGTATCACTTCGGCGCGGATGAAGTTTTTTTCGAAGTCGGAATGAATAATTCCTGCCGCCTGAGGCGCTTTCGCGCCTTTCACGTAAGTCCATGCACGGACTTCTTTTTCGCCTGCGGTGAGATAAGTTTCGAGACCGAGCAGTTTGTATGCCGTCTTAATCAGACGCGAGACGCCGGATTCGGACAGTCCCAGTTCGGCAAGGAACATTTGGCGTTCGGCGTATGTTTCGAGTTCGGCGATTTCGGATTCTATTTTCGCTGCAACAATCAGAATTTCGGCATCCTCGCCTTCGATGGATTTCCGTAGACTTTCGACATATTCGTTTCCCGTCACGGCGCTTTCTTCGTCCACATTACAGACGTAGAGCACGGGTTTATCGGTCAAAAGAAAAAATTCCTTCGCGAGTTTGGCGTCCTCTTTATTGTCGGGGACAAACATTCGCGCCGATTTTCCCTGAACAAGCATATTTTTATATTCGAGCAGGAGTTCGCAGATTCGTTTCGCCTGTTTATCGCCGGCTTGCGCCTGTTTTTGAGTTTTTGCAAGTCTTGCTTCGACGGTTTCCAAATCTTTAATTTGCAGTTCGGCGTCAATAATTTCCTTATCCCGCACAGGGTCAACCGAACCGTCGACATGAGTGATATCGCCGTCGAAACAACGCACAACGTGGATTATCGCATCCGTTTCGCGGATGTTTGCAAGGAATTTGTTACCCAGACCTTCGCCACGGCTGGCTCCTTTCACCAGACCCGCAATATCGACAATTTCGACAGTTGCAGGCGTTATCTTACGGGGGTTGACAAGTTCGGCAAGTTTATTGAGCCGTTCGTCGGGGACGGTTATCACCCCGATATTCGGTTCTATCGTGCAAAAAGGAAAGTTCGCTGCCTGCGCTTTTGCGCTTGATAGAGAATTGAATAATGTTGATTTCCCGACATTGGGCAAACCTACTATTCCGCATTGTAATGACATATTTTGCTGCTGTATTTTATTTATATTTGTTGACCTCTGTTTTTCAGTAATTCCAGTCCGACATCTTTAAGCTTAAATTTCTGAATCTTACCGCTTCCGGTTAACGGGAAGCCGTCTACAAAGAATATATGTTTCGGGATTTTATAGCGTGCGATTTGCCCTCTGCAAAAGTCTCTTACATCTTCTTCGGCAAGCGTTTGACCGTCTTTAAGGATAATGAAGGCTCCGGGGACTTCGCCGTATTTTTCGTCGGGAATAGCCGCCACCTGTACGTCTTTTATTTGCGGCATCTTGTAAAGAAATTCTTCTATCTCGCGCGGATAAATGTTTTCGCCTCCGCGGATTATTATATCCTTGATTCGACCTGTGATTCTGTAGTATCCGTTTTCGTCTTTTATGCCCAGGTCTCCGGAATGCAGCCAGCCGTTTTTGTCAATGACAATAGCCGTTGCCTGAGGATTTTTGTAATAACCTTTCATCACCAAATATCCACGGCAACACATTTCGCCCTGCTCTCCAACGGGGCATTCTTCTCCCGTATCGGGGTTCAGCACTTTCACTTCCGTTTCGGGATAATCCTTACCGACGGTAGTACACCGCGCTTCGAAAGGGTCTTCCAGAACCGAGTGCGTCATGCCGGGCGAGGATTCCGTCAGTCCGTAGACGCTAGTTATATGGGTGATATGCAATTTTTCGGTAACTTTCCGCATCAGTTCGATAGGACAAAGCGAACCCGCCATAATGCCGGTACGCAACGAACTTACGTCAAACAAATCGAACATAGGATGGTCGAGTTCGGCGATAAACATCGTCGGGACGCCATACAGAACCGTACATCGCTCTTTGGAAACGGAAGCCAGAACAACAAGCGGGTCGAAACGTTCGACCATCACCTGCGTCGAGCCGTGAGTGAGGCAGCTCATTGTCGCCAAAACCACTCCGAAACAGTGGAATAGCGGTACGCAGCAGCACAGTTTGTCCTGTTGGGTAAATTTCATGCCTTCGCCGGTGAAAAAACCATTGTTGACAATGTTGTGATGCGTGAGCATGACGCCTTTGGGGAAACCGGTCGTTCCGGAAGTATATTGCATGTTGACAACGTCGTAGCAGTTGACCGTGCGTTTTATTTCGTTGAGTTTGTCTTTGCTGTTTGTCCTGCCGAGCAGCAAGAGTTCGGCGGTATTGTACATGCCTCTGTGTTTTTCCTGACCGATATACACGACGTTTTTCACGGCAGGGAAACGTTCGCTGTTCAATTGCCCTCTCGGGCTTTCGCGCAGTTCGGGTAACATTTCGTAAACCATGTCGATATAACTGCCGTCGAAAATTCCTTCCGTTATGCAAAGCGTGTGGATGTCGGAATCTTTCAGCAGAAATTCCGCTTCGTGCAGTTTGTAGTTAGTATTTACGGTAACTAATACGGCGCCGATTTTAGCCGAAGCATACAAAATCGTCAGCCAGTCGGGCACATTTGTCGCCCAGATACCAATGTGGTCGCCCTTTTTCACGCCGATGGACAGGAATCCGTTAGCCATGTCGTCGACCCTTTTGTTATACTCCGCCCAGGTCATTCTATAATCGCGGTCAGAATAAACAATGTATTCGTTATCAGGCGTTGTTTCAGCCCAATATTCCAGAAGTTCTCCGATAGTTTTATCTAATAAAGCCATATTTTTTTATATTTTATAAACCTGTATCATTATTATATATAACGATTAAAATCGCCTCAACCATTTTCGCACCGGTTCGTCGTACAGTTTCAGAGCGGCATACGAAATGACAAGAGTACCGACAAACACCATCAAGGCTTGCGGTAAAGCCTGAGCAAAAGTGTAACCCGTGTCTTTTATCCAGCCTGTATATACGTATATCAATGGATAATTGACGAGATATACGGGATAGGAAATATCGCCCAGAAGTTTACAGAGTTTCGAGGCGTATTTCCCTTTTACCGTGCTGCTTGCACCTAAATAGACGATGAACGGGAAAACGAATATAATCATAGCGGCTTCGTAAAGTCCGTTCATCGACGAATGTTCTTTGGCGCCTATATGAGGCGTGAGGAAAACGGCTATCAATAAAAGGCTGCACCAAAGGAATGCGTTTTTTACATGCGTCAATTTTCCTAAGCGGTAGAGCAACAAGCCGGCAAAAAACGGATAGAACAAACGTGTGAAACCAATGCTCAAATGTTCGACGTTGAACGACCATCCGCCGGAAACATCGCCTTTTACAAACACGGTCAGATAAACAGTGGCACATGCCGACAGAAATACCAGCACGGCAAGCGCTATCTTAGAAAATCTGCGGATAATGAGCGCGTACAGAATGTTGGCAATGTATTCGAAAAACAGCGACCATGCTGGGGCGTCCAGCGTGTGCATCTCTTCCCAGCCCCGTATGTCGGCAGAAGGCGGCGTCGGTATCAACAGTATCCCTAACAACAGGTAAAGCAGCATTTTCCATACCGGCGTTCCCGCAACTAAGGGAAACGCTTCGGAAGCCCCGAAATAGAACAGGACGGCGCCAAAGATCATGCCGAAAATAACCATGGGATGAAGCCGGACTATACGCCGCTTGATAAAGGTTTTGAAGTCCATTTTACCCCAACGGTCATCGTATGCGTACCCGATGACAAAACCGGAAAGGACAAAAAAGAAATCTACCGCCAAATAACCGTGACCGATGATAAGGTTTTCATCGGTAAAAATGGTGTGGGTCTCAAGTATATGATAAATCACTATCATAATGGCGGCAACACCGCGTAATCCGTCGAGAATTTCGTAATGCGGTTTTGATGACGGAACAGATGGTTTTTCGTTTTTTTCATCAACTGTCCTACGAAAATGTTTTGTCTGCAATAAATTATCCATTTTTTTCATGGCACAAAATTAATTATTTTTTTGGTTAATTCTTTTTTTTGAGGCGCTATGAAAAACAATTCTTCTGACTTTCACTATAGCGCGAAGGTAGAGACGAAAGGGACAGAAGGGACAAAAGGCGCGAATGTAAAGGCGAAAGGCTTTCGCGCTTTCAGATGAAAGCCATCCGCTTTGGATAATGCGGAACGTCCTGAAAGGACGTAACTTTCATAACCGCAGGTCAACGACCTGCGGAAGCCTATCCATAGCTTCTGCTGCCTGAAAGGCAGGACAAGTACTGCCTTTGACTGCGTCGATTTTCAATCCGCACTGCTGCGGGAGGCCTCTTTTCCGCCGATCAGTGAACTGCGGTGATGAAAATCAAGTCTTTACAGGACATTTAAGAGGGATGGGAAAAAGCGGGAAACAAAACACGGATGGAACAATCCAATGACCCATAGCGCCTTAGAAAAAAATTAACCTAATAACATGGGAAAATCCCGTGCAGGAGCAGTTTCTTCTTTAATCCCTAACCCCTCAAATGTTAGGGATTTATTTTTTATTACTGCTGTCCGGTTAAAATTATGTGGGTTAATTCTTTTTGAGGCGCTATGAAAAACAATTCTTCTGACCTCCACTATAGCGCGAAGGTAGGGACAAAAGGGACAGAAGGGACGAAAGGGGACAGAAACAAAAGGCGCGAATGTAAAGGCGAAAGGCTTTCGCGCTTTCAGGTGAAAGCCATCCGCTTTGGAGAATGCGGAATGTCCTGAATTGAAAATCGACGCAGTCAAAGGACTTTTAAGAGGGATGGGAAGAAAGTGGGAAACAAAACACGGATGAAACCGTCCAATGACCCATAGCGCCTTAGAAAAAAATTAACCTAATAACATGGGAAAATCCCGTGCAGGAGCAGTTTCTTCTTTAATCCCTAACCCCTCAAATGTTAGGGATTTATTTTTTATT
>JAIRLS010000055.1 GCA_031259205.1 Bacteroidales bacterium
CTTCAGCAGGTCGGGATGCTCGCCGAAAATCCGCTTGAAGGGCAAATCGTTTTTAGGGTCAAGGTAACGTGCCATGATCATCTATTGTTTTAAATACGACCCAAAGATATATTTTTCCCACGTTATCACAAAATAAATATTGGAGGGGTAAATTTTTTTTTGAGGCGCTATGAAAAAATTCAGTCGGTTCCAAAGTTGTACGCAACACACACGTCCAACCCCGTTACCCTGTTGTGCATCCGTTTTCTTACCCCAAGATGAAAAAAAAATCCGTAGTCCCCCATAAGTGATGCCGAGTGAAACTATATCCCTAATTTTATGATAGTTGCGTCGACGTGTCTGCCAAGTTGGGTTAAGCATGCACGTTTTTTCATTATCAACACATTTGGCTCACTTTGGGCTTCGGGCTTTGGGCCTGCAATGACGGCTACGATAAGCCGGTTTGCGACAATTTGAAATGCACCCCTTTTTATTCGCTTTTTGCCGCGAGTGTGTCGTGACGTTTGTTGATGATTGTCTTTATCAGTTCCACCGTTTCGTCGATGCCAAGTAAGGACACATCAATAGAGAAATGGTAGGAAGAAGACATGCCCCATTCCTTGTCCGTATAATATTTGTAATACGAGGCGCGTGATTTATCGGCTTTTTTCATCAGTTCCGCTGCTGCTGCTTCTGTCACCTGCTGTCTTTCGATGATGTTCCGGATGCGGTTTTCCGGTTTGTTGTGGATAAAAAAGCTCAACAGGTCGGGATCATCCCGCAAGACATAATCCGCGCAACGCCCTACCAGCAGGCAAGATGTTCCTCTGTCGGCGATGTTTCGGATAGCATCGCTTTGGAAAAGGAACAAATGCTCGTTGGAGAGAATATCCGGATAAGGCGCAAAGAACCCCATTCCGGGTAATCCTGTCGAAAAGGCGTACGCAAGTCCGCTTACGGACGGTTTCTCATCCGCTTTTTCAAAAAATTCGCCGGACAATCCGCTTTCCTTGGCTGCTTCCGCAAGCAGTTCCTTGTCGTAATAGGCAATGCCGAGGTCGTTGGCCAGCCGTCGGCCGATCTCGCGTCCTCCGCTGCCGAATTGCCTGCCGATGGTAATAATGATTCTCTTCATGATGATTATTTATGGATGAACGTTTTTTTGCTTGAAAGAATAGATAGCCCGCATGAACATGACGGAAGTAAGCACGGCCGAGATGAAATCGGCAATCGGAAGACTGACCCAAACGCCCAGTGTGTGCCAAAATAGGGGCAACACAATCAGACAAGGCACCAAAAAAATCAGTTGTCTTGTGAGCGACAGGAATATGGCCATCTTTGATTTCCCTATGGACAGGAAAAAATTGGTGGCTACCATTTGGAATCCAATCACAGGAAAGACGAAAAAAACAATACGGATTCCGTAAACGCAAGCCTCAATCAGTTCGGTTTCGGGGGTAAACCAACTGACGATAAACCGGGGCGCCAACTGACAGATGAGCGCACCGAAAGTAGTGACGCCTACCGCCCAGAAAATGGTCATGCGGGTAACCTCAATCACCCTCCCGAAACGCCGTGCTCCGTAGTTATATCCCGCAATAGGCTGCATTCCCTGGTTTAAACCCATTACGATCATCACAAACAGAAATATAATCCGGTTCACAATACCGTAAGCGCTCACGGCAATATCGCCATCCCACCGTTTTAAGCCGCGAGTGATAAGGATGACAATCAGACAGGAACAGATGTTCATCAGAAAAGGAGACAGCCCGATAGAGAGGATATCCTTTACCAGATCGGCTTTCAGACGGAAGATGCTTTTGCGCAGGCTGATTACCTGCGAGGGATTCATCAGGTAAGCAATCTGGATGGCCAGCGATATTGCCTGCGCAATGACGGTTGCCCATGCCGCTCCCCGTATGCCCCAGTGAAACCCGAATATGAAGACAGGCGCCAGCGCACAGTTGATCACCACCGAGAGAAGCGTGATGTACATGGCCATTTGAGGGTTGCCTCCCGACCGGATAACAGCGTTAAGCCCAAGGTACATGTGGGTGATGGCATTACCTATCAGGATAATGTTCATGAAATCACGTGCATAAGACAGCGTATGCTCGCTGGCCCCGAAAAAATACAGGATCGGGTCAAGAAAAGGATAGCACAGTACGGAAAAAGCAATGCCCAATATAATGTTCAACACCAATACATTGCCCAGCACCCGATTGGCGTTCTTGTAATCCTTCTGTCCCAACTTAACGGATACTACGGTGGACGCTCCCACGCCTACCAGCGATCCGAAAGCGGCGGCAAGGTTCATCAAGGGAAATGTGAGCGTAATACCGGCAATCGCCAACATTCCCACTCCATGTCCGATAAAAATGCTATCCACTATGTTGTACAGCGACGAAGCCGTCATAGCAACAATAGCCGGTAAAGCATATTGTTTCAGTAATTTGCCGACAGGCTCCGTCCCTAATACCAAAGGCGTTTTTTGAGTACTCATGATATACCCCGTATCAAAAATCATGCTAAACGACGGGAACAAACCCAAAATATCCCTTAAGCAGAAGAATTGAAAGGAAACACCGCACGAATTTGGGCAGCGAACAATGCCCAAACAGGATGCTTCCGATCCATTCATCCTGTAATCAATTTTTTTAACCATGCGAACGAGTTGTATCATGTGCATTTAGAGAAGCCGACGCCCCTGATTTTAACGCTTTGAACAGGATAACCTCCTGCAAAATGAAGCCATGCCACATATAACAATCCAATTTTCAGGTCTAATAGCCATAATTTCATAGCGTTACGATTTTTTTTCAAAAACAGTACGATTTTTTTTTCAAAAAATTTTGCTAAAACGATTAATTAATTTATTTTTGCCGCAAAATAGATCAATATGGGACGTGTGTCGATAAAGGATATTGCAAGCAAAATAGGGGTTTCTACCGCTACCGTTTCGCTTGTCCTTAATGGGAAGGACAAGCTCGGACGGGTAAGCGAGCAGTTATCGAAAAAAATAAGGGAGACGGCTAAATCGATGAACTATAAGCCGAACGGTTTTGCTAAAGCATTGCGAAGCGGACGTTCGGAAACCATCGGATTGGTTGTCGCCGATATATCCAATCCGTTTTTTGCCCATCTTGCCTTTCATATACAGGAACATGCCGATCGCTACGGCTACTCGGTGATCATCACCAACACTAACGAAAGCCCGAAAAAAATGGAAAAAATGGTTTCCATTCTTAAATACAGACAGGTGGACGGATTCATTATCGTACCTACGGAAAACGGTAGCCGGTGTATTGAGGAATTGCACGAAAACAAAATTCCGGTTGTCCTTTTGGATCGTTATTTCCCTGAAATACCTTCCGATTATGTGGGCGTGGATAATTTTCATGCTTCAATGAAGGCCACAGAGCATTTGTTGAAACTCGGATGCAAGAAAATCGCGCTGATTACTTACAAGACGACGCTCAGACATGCTCAAGAACGCAGAGACGGTTATGTGTCGGCGCTGGCCGGATGCGATCTGTATGATTCTCGCCTGATAAAGGAAGTAAATCATTCGACAATAGTAGAAGACATTAACCGATCTGTCCAGGAATTGATTCTCGGTGATAATAAAATAGATGGATTTTTTTTTACCACCAATACCATTTCTTCCATCGGATTAAAAAAATTGAAAGAAATGCAGATCAATGTCCCGGAGGATATTAAGACGGTTTGTTTTGACAAAATCGAGTCGTTTGATTTTTCGACTATTCCCTTTGTACAACAGCCGATACCGGAAATGGGGAAACAGGCGGTGGATATTGTCGTGGACAGGATCCGGAACGGGAATCCGTCGCCTGTACACATAGAATTAAAAGCAGAGTTAATCGTTTGACGAAATAAACAATAGAGCATGAAAAAAAGTATTTACCTGTTTGTGATGATGGCGATGTGTTTACCTGCCTGTAAAAATCTGGAAAAGCATTTATACAATAATATATATGAAGGCAAATATTTGGACAGAATAGCTTTTCCTGTCGGCGGGATGGGGGCTGGGATGTTTTGTGTGGAAGGCACGGGGGCTATTTCTCATGTATCTGTCAGGCATCGTCCGGAGCTTTTTCATGAGCCTTGCATGTTTGCCGCCATACACATCAAAGGCTTGGAAAATGGAACGAAAATATTGGAAAGAAGAGTACCGGAATGGAAAAAGTTCGGCGGCGCGGAAACATCGCTGGGTAAGGGAGGAACCACATGGGGATTGCCTCGTTTCGACGAAGGCTCCTTCCATGCGCGTTTTCCTTTTGCCAATATCGTTTTGAAAGATGATAACCTGCCGGTGGAAGTACGCATGAGCGCATGGAGCCCTTTCATCCCTGCCGACGCCGATCATTCCGGATTACCTGCCGGCGCCGTTGAATACACCTTTCGCAATACGGCAAGTCATGCCGTGGAAGCCGTTTTTTCGTACAACTCCCGCAATTTCATGTATGTAGCGCGAAAAGGCATGTCGTCTGTGAAACCGGTGAGGAACGGTTTCATTTTGTCACAGACCGGCGAAGAAAATGAACCTCATCATCAAGGGGATTTTGCCGTGTTTACCGACGATACGGCAACCAAAGTCGACCGGTTATGGTTCAGAGGAGGGTGGTTTGACCCGCTGACGATACGCTGGAATGAAATTGTTTCGGGAACGGTCAGGGAAAATGCCTTTAAACCGGGCGCACCCGGAGGCTCTCTTTTCGTGCCGTTTATTCTTGGCCCGAAAGAAGAAAAGACGATACGTCTGTACATGGCATGGTATGTGCCGTACTCCAACCTGAGAATCGGCGTGGAACCGTTGCCGGAAGATATGCCGACGTATCATCCGGCCGCCGCAAAATCCGATTCCGTTTATCGCGCCGAAGCCGGTTCTGCCTGTTACCGTCCCTGGTACAGCAATAAATTTAAAAGTATTGAAGAAGTATGCGATTACTGGGCCGGCAACTACGATGAGCTGAAAAAGAAGACACAAGCGTTTACCGATGCTTTTTACCGCAGTACGTTGCCCCCGGAAGTGCTGGAAGCCATCGCCGCCAATCTCACCATATTGAAATCGCCGACCGTCTTCAGACAGTACGATGGACGACTGTGGAACTGGGAAGGATGCGGCGACACGTGGGGAAGTTGCCATGGATCCTGTACGCATGTCTGGAATTACGCCCAAGCCATTCCGCATTTGTTCCCCGACATGGAAAGGACGTTGCGCGAAACGGAATTTCTCGTCAGTCAGGACAGCAGAGGTCATCAGGCTTTCCGCACCAACCTGCCGATACGTCCGGTGCGGCATGATTTTCACTCGGCCGCCGACGGACAGTTGGGAGGCGTCATGAAAGTGTACCGCGAATGGCGCATCTCCGGCAACAATGAGTGGTTGCAAAAAATGTATCCGGCCGTACGACAAAGTATGGACTATTGTATCGCCACATGGGATCCCGGAGAATCCGGCGCCCTTGAAGAACCCCATCACAACACTTACGATATAGAATTTTGGGGACCCGACGGCATGTGCACAAGTTTCTATGCCGGCGCTTTACAGGCCATTGTACGGATGGGTACGGCCATGAATGACGAAATCGGCCGCTACGAGGCTCTGCTCAAAAAAAGCAAAGCCTGTCTGGATGAAAAATTGTATGACGGTGAATACTTTATTCAGGATATCAGGTGGAAAGACCTGAAAACTCCCGATCCCACACGGGTACAGTCGTTTCATTCGTCTTATTCGCCCGAAGCCGTGGCCATACTGGAAAAGGAAGGACCTAAATACCAGTACGGCAAAGGATGCCTGTCCGACGGCATATTAGGTTCGTGGATTTCGCTGGTCTGCGGAATGCCCGACGTAATCGACCGGGACAAAGTAATTAGCCATCTGAACGCCGTTTACCGTTATAATCTGAAAAAAAACCTGCAAGAACACGCCAATACGCAGCGACCGACCTTCGCCATGGGCGACGACGGCGGCTTGTTACTTTGCTCGTGGCCCAAAGGGAACAAATTGCAGTTGCCGTTCGTGTATAGCGACGAAGTTTGGACAGGCATTGAATATCAGGTAGCATCACACCTGATGTTTGAAGGAGAAATTGAGAAAGGACTGGATATTGTGAGAACTTGCCGCGATCGCTACGACGGAAGCATACGCAATCCGTTTAACGAATATGAATGTGGCGCATGGTACGCCAGAGCCATGTCCAGTTACGGTCTGCTGGAAGGATTGACAGGCGTCCGCTATGATGCGGTGGACAAAACGCTTCACATCCATTCGAGAATAGGAAACAATTTTATTTCATTCCTTTCCACCGGCAGCGGCTTCGGAAATGCAGGGCTAAAAAACGGACAGCCCTTTCTGGATGTCGCCTGCGGCGCGATTGAAGTGAAAAAATATGTCGTATCGGGAAAAGAAATAAGTGAAAATGATAATTTGAAACATTTAAAATAATCAAGCAATGAATAGGCCAATTAACAATTTGTTTATTTTATTTTTAGCAGGAATGATCTCGTGTTCCGAAAATAATGGAAAATTTAAAGAAGGTACTTTCGGGTATGATGTAACCCGCCTTTCGGGAAAGGACGGCAGCCTGCATGTCCTTACCGACGATGAAGGCAAGGGGATGGCCATTGTGTCGGCAAAGTATCAGGCGAAAGTGTTTACCTCCACCTCAGAGGGGATGAAAGGCGCAAGTATCGGCTATGTCAATTACAAAATATTGGATTCGGATACCGTCGATCCGCACATGAACGGTTATGGAGGAGAAAATCGTTTTTGGCTGGGGCCGGAAGGCGGGCGGTATTCCATTTTCTTCGCGCCGGGCACGGAGCAAATATATGATCACTGGCATACGCCCTCCGCTATTGATACCGAAGCCTGGGATGTCGTTGTCGCCGGACAGAAAGCGATTACACTGAAAAAAGATATTGAAGTCATTAATTATCAAGGAGAACGTTTGAAAGTTCGCGCCGATAGAACCATTTCGCTGGTCGAACGCGCGGAAATAGAAAAAACGCTGGACGTCGAATTGAAAGACGGTTTGCAAACAGTTGCTTATGTGACGCATAACAGTATCACTAACCGGAATGATTTTGAATGGACACAGGAAACGGGCGCCATTTGTATATGGATATTGGATATGTTCCCTCCTTCCCCGGAAGC
This sequence comes from Bacteroidales bacterium, assembly GCA_031259205.1. Taxonomy (GTDB): domain Bacteria; phylum Bacteroidota; class Bacteroidia; order Bacteroidales; family UBA4181; genus JAIRLS01. The sequence continues at coordinate 7,160 of JAIRLS010000055.1, forward strand.
GACCACCGTGATTCCTTTCCGGGACGGCGACGAAGCCTCAATGGGCAAAATAGTGACCTCCGACTATTTCGGCGACGTGCCTGCCGATCGCCTGAAAATTGCGAAAAACGTCATATATCTTCGCACTGACGGCAAATTTCGCAGCAAACTGGGATTAAACGGCAAGAGGACAAAATCAGTCGCCGGCAATTACGACCCGCTGTCTAATCGACTGACGATCATAACCTTTAATGTTGATGAGGATGCCGTTTATCTTAATCAGGAATGGAATCCGATGAAAAACCCTCTTGAAGGAGATGCCATGAATGCCTACAACGACGGCCCATTGGCCGACGGAAGCATTATGGGGCCTTTCCTCGAATTGGAAAGCGTGTCGCCTGCCGCTTTCCTTCAACCGGAGCAAACGCTGTACCACAGGCACACGGTGTACCATTTCATCGGCAGTCGGCAAGCGCTTGAGCCGATCGCCCAAAAAATGCTCGGCATTGGTATATACGATATCCAAAATGCCTTTAAATAGCTTAATAATCTAAAAATTCTTAAATATCAATCATTTAAATTAGTTTAATCCTCTAAATTTTGTATCATGAAAAAACCAATTATTTTTTTTGCAGTTGTGATAATATCCATTTCGCTGTTTGGTCAGGACAAGTTCAACGGTTTGGATGTGAACATGAATAACCTGTACCGGTTGTCGGACGCGAAAAGCCGGTCTATCAGTCCGGAGAATTTTACGGGCGAGAAGGGAAAAGGCGGCATGGCCGATCCTGTTTCGCAGAAAGACCGCCGGAACGAAGCCAACGCAGCGAATGCAGCCCGCGACCTTGGCCGTGGATGGAAAGTGAATCCCTACATCCGGATTAATTCCGGCGAAACGGTTACATTGGCGGAAATCACCGGTCCGGGAGCGATCCAACATATATGGATGACGCCGACGGGTAACTGGCGCTTTTCGATTATCCGGTTTTACTGGGACGACGAAAAAACGCCTTCGATAGAGTGTCCGGCAGGCGATTTCTTCGGTATGGGATGGGGCGTATATGCTCCGTTAAATTCGCTGGCGGTGTGCGTCAATCCGGGCAGCGCCTTCAATTGCTACTGGACGATGCCTTTCCGTAAAAAGTGCCGGATAACAATGGAAAACGTCAACGACAAAGACGCCATGACGCTCTACTACCAGATCGACTATACCCTCACCGAAGTGCCTGCCGATGCGGGATACTTTCATGCACAGTTTCGCAGGACGCACTACAACGAAGGCTCGGACTACACCATTGTGGATGGCATCAAAGGCAAAGGACAGTACGTGGGCGTTTACATGGCATGGGGCGTTCACAACAACGGCTGGTGGGGCGAAGGCGAAATCAAGTTTTTCATGGACGGCGACAAACAGTTCCCTACCATCTGCGGTACCGGCACGGAAGACTATTTTTGCGGGTCGTACAATTTCGACAGGGAAGGTCAATACAAGGAATTTTGCACTCCTTACAGTGGTCTTCACCAGGTGATCCGTCCGGACGGGACTTACAAGTCGCAGCAGCGCTTTGGGCTGTACCGCTGGCACATTACCGACCCTGTCCGCTTCGAGAAAGACTTGAAAATAACCATTCAGGATTTGGGCTGGCGTCATGGAGGCCGTTACCTGCCTCAAAAATCGGATATCGCATCGGTGGTCTTCTGGTATCAGTCCGAGCCCCATGCCGACTTTCCCAAATTCCCCGCATGGCAAGAACTTGAGGTGAATTGAATGATTTGCGTCGCTCGTCCGGACAAAGCCTGTCCGGATGAGATGGGCGCAAAAATAACAAACAGGTGAGCAGTTTCGTGAGAAATGAAAAATCGATTTTTTGTTTAAGTTAAACGTTTAATCTAAACACTTTGAAAGAGAAGAAATAAAAACAGATTGGAGTTGAAGTTGGTTTATTTGACAGTCTGATAATAAGTAAACTGTAATAAAATTGACCTAATCTCTATGAATAAAATTGAACCTAATAAAAACTAAAAGATGAAAAATATGAAGATAATATGTTTAATGATGAAAACTTATTTTGTATTAATGACGGTTTTTGCGTTAAAACCGGCGGACTGTATGGCGGAAAGTTACTACCAGAGCAAGACAGTGACCGGTAAAGTGACGGATGCGGTAAGCAAAGAACCGCTTGTAGGCGCCTCCGTGTGGATCAAAGAAACAACTATCGGCGTAATAGTTGATATAAATGGTAATTATAGTATTCAGGCAGATAATCCTGCCGCTATTCTTGTGTTCTCTCATGTTGGCTATGCCACGCAGGAAATTATTGTAGGAAATCGTGCAGTGGTGGATGTCGAATTGGAGGCTTCGTCGATGGAAATAGAAGAAGTGGTGGTGGTTGGCTATGGTACGCAAAAGAAAGAGAGTGTTGTAGGGGCCATTTCCTCAGTGAAACCCGCAGAATTAGTAATGCCTACCGCACATGTTTCGAATATTCTGGCCGGACAGGTAAACGGAGTAATTGTAATACAGCGGTCGGGCGAACCGGGAAGTCATGCCGAATTTTGGATACGAGGCGTGAATACGACAAAATCGGAAAACAATCCCCTGGTGCTTGTGGACGGAATCGAACGCAGTCTGGATCATGTGGATGTAGAAGATATTGAATCCGTTTCCGTACTGAAAGATGCTTCGGCCACAGCTATTTACGGAGTACGCGGCGCAAACGGGGTAATCATTGTTACCACGCGAAAAGGGAAGGAAGGCGCTCCGAGAATATCCGTCAATGCATATACCGGTATCATACAGCCTACCAAACTGCCGAAATTTGCAGACGCCTACGAATTTGCGGATTATTACAACGAAGCGTTCGGTTACAATAACAACGGCAGAAGCTTTTACACCGACGAAGCCATGCAAAAATACAAAGACAATTCGGATCCTGACTTGTATCCGGACGTAAACTGGATAGATGAAATTTTCAAAGACTATTCGATGAACAGGCGTGTTAGCGCCAATGTCAGCGGCGGAGGCACCATTGCCCGATATTTCATATCCGGTTCCTATTACAACGAAGGAAGCATATACAAAACGGACAATATGAAAACCTACGATTCGTCCATCCAATTCAACAAGTTCAATTTCCGTGCCAATGTCGATATTGATTTATCAAAAACCACTATGTTAATCGTTAATCTTGCCAATATATACGAAACCAAAGTCGAACCGGGAGGAGAAAATATTTGGAGAAATGCTTTTGAAATCAGTCCGAATGCCATGCCTGTCCGTTTCTCAGACGGAACGCTGTCAACAGTCGCCGGATTGCCCATCGGATATGGAAATCCGTACAATACTTTAACCCAGTGCGGTTATATCAACAGATTCTGGAATACCGCCCAAGCGCTGATCGGATTCCGTGAAGACCTTAAATACATTACCCAAGGACTTTCCGCTAATGCCAAATTTTCGTGGGATGCCCATAACAGCACGGCATTGAGATATATCGGTTCGCCCAATTCCTTTGAAGCGCAAGGACGGGATGAAGACGGGAATCTGATATTGACCGAAATATCCAAAGGATCCAATACATTAGACTATTCGCGGGAACAGGGCGGAACCAGAACCTTTTATCTGGAAGCGGCCGTCAACTATAATCGCATTTTTGCCGATAAGCACCGCGTAACCGGATTGTTGCTGTACAATTTGAGATCACACCGGCTGATGAACGACGCAAGTGCCAACCGGTCTATTCCTTTCAGGAACCAGGGCATTGCCGGAAGAGTCACTTACGCCTACCATGACAGGTATTTCACGGAATTTAATTTCGGTTACAACGGGTCGGAAAATTTCAGTCCGGATAATCGGTATGGTTTCTTTCCTTCAATAGCGTTAGGATGGATGATCTCGGAAGAAGAGTTTTTCGAACCGATAAAACAGGTAGTGAATATGTTGAAAATTCGCGCATCTTACGGGCTTGTAGGAAATGACAACATCGGCGGCAGCCGGCGCTTTATCTACAATCCGACTTTCGTTAGCGGAGGAGGAGTGTATGCGTATCAGAACGGATACAATCCCGGATTTATCAGGGCAGGCGATATAGCCAACGATCATGTATCGTGGGAAGAGTGTAACAAATTAGATATAGGACTGGAAGCAGGACTGTTCAAAGGACTGAAAATACAGGCCGATTATTTTGAAGAACGCAGGGAAGGAATATTCATGCAGCGCGACGATATGTCCTTTACGGCCGGCTTGACCGTTAATCCATGGACCAATGTCGGGAAAGTGAGTAACAAAGGTTTTGACTTGCAAGGAGAATATTTTCAGCCGGTTAATCATGAACTTTCCGTGTCCATGCGGGGAAATTTCACCTATAATCACAACCAAATAATTGAAAATGCCCAACCCAAATGGAACTATGCCTACAGAGAAAGAAGGATGCGCCCGATAGGACAAACCATCGGACTGATTGCCGACGGCCTTTTTACCTCGCAGGAAGAAATAGACAACAGCCCGAAACATTTCGGCGAAGTACGGGTCGGGGACATCAAATACAGGGATTTAAACGGTGACGGAGTCATCACCAACTGGGACGAAACCTCTATCGGATACAGTTGGTTACCGGAAATAGTTTACAGCGGAGGAGCTTCCATACGGTGGAAAAATCTGGATTTTTCCTTTTTGTTACAGGGCGTAACTCGAGTTTCTACCATGATGGGCGGCAGGGCTATGCAGCCTTTCCGCAGCGGCAGCATTACCACTTCGGGATTTTTCAGGGATGTTTATGAAAAAGGATGGAAATTAAACAATCAAGACCCGAATGCCGTTTATCCGAGAGCATACGTAGGCGATTTCGAAAACAATACCAAAAGTTCCACTTACTGGCTACGGGATGCCGGCTATCTCCGCGTAAAAGACGTGACTTTGGGATATACGGTTCCAAAAGCGTTTACAAGCAAAATCCGTCTGCAATCCGTCAGGGTGTATCTTAATGCGGTAAATCTGTTTACTTTCTCAAAAATAAAGCTGTTCGATCCGGAAATATCCAATGATCAGGGCGCAGGATATCCGCCCTCCCGTATTATCAGTTTCGGACTTAATATTCACCTCTAAAATACCCATCTCATGAAAACTTTAAAACTTATTTTTATCTCTTTTTACATGTTTTTGCATGTTTCCTGCGATTTTCTCGACATGCAGCCAATTGAACCTTATCAGACAGCCGAAGATGTATTTGAAAAACTCTCCGGTGTGCAAGCCTATCTGGCAGGAATATGGCAGTGGATTCCTGCGGAATATTTGAACGGTCCCAGTACGGATATTCCAACAGTACCCTGGTTACCGATTTCGGACGAAACCGACGTATCCTTCAACAACGATTTCATCAAAATGATTAACGGAACGTGGACGGCTTCCAGTTCGGGCCAATATGACAAATGGCATCATTGTTACAAAGGCATTCGCGAAGCTAATTACTTCATGCAAAACGTTGATCTGTGCAATGATCCCGACTTGACGGAAGAGTACAAAACCGCATATTTGGCGGAAGCGAGATTTGTTAGAGCGTATTACTACTATTATTTGTTACGTATGTACGGGCCTGTATGTTTGATGGGCGACGAAATCATTGACCCCAATGCCGACTTTAACAGAGCCAGAAGCAAATACGAAGAATGTGTGCAGTATGTCTGTAACGAATTTGATACAGTGGCGTTTAAACTTGGCATCGACCCTCTCGACAGCAGAGGAGGAAAACCGACCAGGGGAATGGCGCTGGCCTTAAAGTCGCGACTGTTACTGTATGCGGCAAGTCCTCTGTTTAATAATCCGGACAATAATTCAATCTACAAGGATTACAAAAACAGCGCCGGAGAACATCTGATTCCGGTGGACTATAGCCGGGAAAAATGGAAAAAAGCTGCCGACGCCGCACTTGACGTCATCAATTTACAAGACTTGTCCGGAAATAAGAAGTACGGACTTGTAACGGCTTCCAGCGCTATGAGCAACATCGATCCCTACGAATCGCTAAACAGCCTTTATGTAACGCCGTGGAACAAGGAAATCATTTTCGGCCGCTATCTGAACGGCGACCACACTTATTATTCCCGCTGTGTGCCGCGTGGAGTCGGCGGAAGCGCATGGGGAGGAATGGCGCCAACGTTGCAGCAGGCCGACGCCTACGCCATGGAATCGGGGCTTTATCCGGTAACGCCCGTTTATGCAAATGGGGAATATTCATATACAATAGATGCATCCACAGGCTATAACGAAGAAGGATTCGAAAATTTTGAACATCCCTACGACAAGTACACCCAACAAACTCCTAAAATGTTTATTGGAAGAGAACCGAGATTCTATATGGATATTATCTGGAATGGGATGACTTATTTTTTCGGGATACAAACTCCTCAATCCCCCAATGCCAATAATTCCGTAAAAGTGGAATATCATTACAACGGCAACAGCGGGCCGGGCAGTTCCCACAATTATTCGTTAACCGGACTCGGATTGCGCAAATGGAATCCCCGTCAAAATAACCTGAAAACGGGGAATTTTATCCCCGACCCGGCATGGCCGTACGTACGTCTGGGCGAAATTTATCTGAATTACACCGAAGCCATGATAGAATACGACTGCACGCAACTGGACTATTCCTACTGGGATGAATTGCGGGAGCGTGCAGGTTTACCTCCCATTCTCGACGTATATCCGGATGCATACAACAACCGGCAAAAACTGCAAGACTTGGTACGAAGGGAACGAAGGGTAGAATTGTCATTTGAGTCGGCAAGGTATTTCGATACCCGCCGCTGGCAAATCGCCGAACAAACCAATGCAGGATACATGTGGGGATTCAATGTAATGGAAAATACAGGCGCGGAAAATTCCGCATTCTGGACTCGTACCCATACGGGCAGAGGCAAGCGCTATTTCGAAAAGAAACAATACTTGTTCCCTGTCATGCAAAATCATATCGACAGGGATAACCTTTTGGAACAATCGCCTTTTTGGAGATAAATAAAGTTAAAATTAAAATTAAATAAACAAATAAAAATGAAAAATATGAACAGGATAAATTGCATATTATCGTTGATACTTGTTAGTGTCATGTTTTTTTCGTGTGAAGACAACCGGTTGAACGGACTGGAACCCGACAAAGTATATCTGTCGCGACACGGCATCATTGAAGAATCTGTTTTCGATTTGGGTGAAGACGTAATTGTTGATCTGTGGGCCAACAAAAGCGGCATCAAAGGTACGTCCGCCACAGTAATATTCAGCGTCGACGAACAGGTACTGACGGATTTTGCCGCAAAATACGATACCCTTTATTCTCTGCTGCCCGAAAATCAGTACCGCATCTTAAACGGTACAAGTTTTTACCTTAGCGGGGATGAGCAATACGCCAAATTCCGATTCTCTTATAATCCTGCCGCTATCGTTCATGAACTGTATGCGGGGGAATATGAAAAAACCCAATATGCTTTGCCCGTTAAGATAACGGTAGAAACGGGGGAGGTCGATATAACGGATGAAATGGAAGACGGCGGTTATGCCATTATCGTATTCCGCATCAAAAAACCTGTCATCAATATTCGTCAGACAGATTTTCAGGAACTGGCCGTCACTGCAGGAGAAACAGGTACGGAAAATATAACTGTCCCCGTAGAGTTAGACTTCGCCAGCAAATGGGATTTGCAGTTCGGATTTTCCACCGACGAACAAACGCTCTCCGACGCCGTGGCGGAGTACAATGCCGCCAACGGCGTCAATTATACCCTTTTACCTCCCGAAGCCTATTCAATGCTGACGGAAAACCCGGCACTGCCGGTCGGACAGCAAGTCGCCGAAGTGTCGTTTGTTATCCGTAAGGAGCAGGTACCTTTGGGGAACTACGTGCTGCCTTTTGTTCTCAACCGTGTTACGGAACCCATTCAAATAGGAAATAACAACAAAGCTTTCGTTGTGGTAAAAGCCGTTGCGGAAAGATTAGACCGGACGGGCTGGACGGCGACAGCCCGAACCCACGACGGCGCATATCCTCCGGAAAAGGTACTGGATGGAGATGAAACGGACGGAAACGTTTCCTACTGGCATGTCTCTTATAAGGCCGCTCTTGGAAATTGTGCCGATTTGGATCCCTGGCTGAAAATCGAGATGCCGGAAGCCAAAACGGTCGGTCAGGTGGAAATATATCCCCGCTATGCAGGAATGATCTCCAATAATGCATTGCATGTACAGGGATATGAGATTTTTACCAGTGACACAGGAGGAGACGGAACATGGACAAAACAGGCGGAAATCCGTTGTCCCAACACTACAAGAATGGTACTGATAGACATACCGATGATCGAAACGCGCTTTGTCAAAATCGGAGTGCTTAGCGACGGAAAACTGTCCCAACAGTGCGGTGCGGGGAATACTGTCGGTATTATGGAAATATATTTGAGAGGATATTAAAAAACAGGTATATATAAATCGCCCGGAGGCCTCTACAAGTCGCTTGGAGGCCTCTAATAACAAAATCGTATTCACATATAATATTGAAAAAATTAAAAAACGAAACAAAATGAACATAAACGTCAAAAACATTTTTTGGATCATCCTGCTTTACTTTTCGTGCAATACGTATTCCGGCAAGGCAGGGCAGGCAGACACGCTGATAGTGATCGCCGCCGCCGACTCCGGTAAAACTTTCGACGGCTTGGGCGCCATAAGCGCTTCGTCGAGCCGGTTGCTGTACGACTATCCGGAACCGGAACGCAGCCAGATACTGGATTACCTCTTCAAGCCGGCCTGTGGCAGCGCTTTGCAAATGTTGAAAATAGAAATAGGCAGCGACATGAATTCTACCGATTTTGCCGAACCGAGCCACATGCGAATTCCGGGAGAAATACATGACAACCTGGGGTTTGAATGGTGGTTGATGGAAGAAGCCAAAAAACGGAACCCCGGCCTCAAACTCTATGCCCTGGCATGGGGAGCGCCGGGATGGGTAGGCGAAACCTTTTGGACAAAAAAAAATATCGACTATCTGACGTCATGGCTTGATCTTGCACACGATAAGGGATTCGTAATCGACTATATCGGAGGATGGAACGAACGCGGATGGGATGCGCGGTGGTACATTGATTTTAGCCGGGCGGTTAAACAGCGATTCCCCCACGTTAAAATCGTAGCCTCCGACGACATCCACAAACCGTGGTCTATTGCCTCCGAAATGGTAAACAACAGGGAGTTGCGCGACGCCGTTGATATTATCGGCGCCCACAGCCCCTGCGGGTGGCGGACGGAATACACCCATTGTCACAGCACGGAAGACGCCCGCAGTCTGAATAAACCGCTCTGGAATGCCGAACACAGTTCCATGACTCACAATTGGGGAGCGGCGCCTTTGGCGAGAGCCATCAACAGGGTCTATATTCAGGCCGGAATAGTGTCGCATTGGGTATGGTCGCTGGCATCCGCATGGTATTCCACCCTGCCCATCGCCGACACGGGACTGTTATTGGCCGAATGGCCCTGGTCGGGCTATTACGAAGTAGGCAAAAGCATTTGGGTATATGCCCATACGACCCAGTTTACACAACCGGGATGGCAGTACGTCGACCGCGCTTGCGGATTCCTGTCCAACGGCGCCTCATTAGTAACTTATAAGTCCCCCGACCGCAAAACATTCAGCACGGTAATAGAAACCTGTGACGCCGGAAATGATATGACCGTTGAGTTCTCTCTTTCCCAGACTTTTAACGCCGACACGATTTATGTATGGGAAACGCACCTCGCTTCCGATGATGTAAACGAGCATTTTGTCCGTACGCAAGTGTTGCCTCCCATCAATAACAGATATTCCCTTACCGTGAAGCCCGGATACATATATACCGTCACCAACACCACCGGACAGGGGAAGGGTACCGGCAGAGCGGACGCGGCAATCGACAGGATGATGCCGCTGCCTTATGAAGAAGATTTCGAAAGTTACGGAAAGGAGAAATTAGCGCGATACTTCTGCGATCTGAACGGAGGATATGAAACCTATCCGGCGGGCGGAGGACGAAAAGGCATGGCCTATCGACAAATGGTGGAACAATTGCCCATCAGTTGGGAAAGACCCGCATTGGACCCTGTCACGGTAATCGGCGATCCTCGATGGTGGGGCGACTATGAAGTAAGCGCCGATCTGCTGCTTGAAGAACCGTGCCGCGTGGAAATAATCGGACGCATCTCTTCCCAGCAGGGCGGAGAGGTGGCCGGCTATCATCTTCAACTCGACCATACCGGTAAATGGACATTGTACAGTCAGGAAATCGGCCGGTTCAAAAAACAACCGGATGCGCTGGCTTCCGGCAAGGTAAAATTGCAGCTCAACGAATGGCATCGACTGTCGCTTCGAATGAAAAAAAATATTTTAACCGTGTTGTATGACAACAAAATCATCGGAAAAGCCAAAGACGATTACCATATATCCGGACAGGCAGGTCTGTTGACCAGTCAATGGCATCATGCCCGGTTTGATAATTTCAGGATCGAAAAAACAGGAGAATGGCCGCAGTATGTACCGGTAAACGACATGAACGTAACAGCGACCGGCGAACATGCCAAATTTCACAAAGGATATTCATTCCTTGCGGAAAACTGTATTGACGGACGTCCGGAAACATCGTGGTACACCGAATGGGGTCCCAAAACCGGCCTCCCTCAATCCGTAACCGTTGATTTGGGAAAACTGCAAACGATCAGCGGACTGGTATACCAGCCGCGCCGCGAATCGGGGCACATCCATAATCATACGAATGGATACATCACTAAATGTGAAATCTATGTTAGCCGGGACAACGAAAAATTTGTGAAAGTAGCCTCGCCCGTCTGGCAGGCAGGCACATCATCAAAACACGTCGAATGGAAACCGGTCGAAACGCGATACGTTAAACTGGTGGCTGTTGAAGGCGTCAATGAAGAGGCTTCTATCGGAGAATTAAATATTATAGTGAATAAACGATGAAATGTTATGCCGAAAAGTATAATTTTAGATATGTTGCTACTGCTTTGTTGGTTGATGCTTGGTTGCAACAGTAAGGGAGAATCTGTGGAATCTTTGGAAGACGCCGCGGAAGAATCCCGAAAACCGTCCGATATTTGGGTTAGGCCGGTAGAAGGGACAAAAAGCCCTCCCTGTTGGGGGTTTAAGGATGGAATACAAATAGGATTGGCTCCCCTTGGCGGGCCGAGAGGGCTGATACGTCTATATGCTCCTTACGCAGGTCAGTCTCAATGGAAAGTTTTTAATTTTATCGCTTTCGAACCGGTCAACCATAATAATGTCAGAGGTTTTTCGGAAATGGAAACCAGCCGGTTGGACGGCGTACAGGGTTTGCGTTTTTGGAGCGGCAACAGCGCCGATCCGAAAGAATTTCCCGATCCGGAATACCCGGCTGCCGGAAAAGTTTATTGGATAGGAGAAACCGAAAAACTAAGCGTATATATCTTTTCCGAACCATTCGGTAACGGATCGGAAGTGTTTGTCCGGGTTACTTTTACGGTCGATCGTCCCTATGAGATAGAACTGACCGTTTATCGTCCGCAAAACGCGCAGGGGGTGAAATATTTTATATTATCGGCAACCATGGGAAATTATGCGCGAATCAGACAATTACATTTGAAAAACAACCGGGTGAAAACGGCTTCCCAAATCTGGCCGGCCTATACGGGCAACGGATTTACGGAACGCCACGTTGTCGATTATACCGATATGATCACCGACGGGAAAGGATGTGCATGGTTTATTGCATCTCCCGACGAGGACAAGCCGGGAGATGCTTATTATGCTTCCGGAACGGCTTCCAATTGGATTTATCAGGGCAATATGCCGGTTACCCAGTATTGGTATTGCCCTCAACCTCAAAATATGCTGACCGGACAAGTTAACGGCCGTTACTGTTATTGGTTGAGCAATAGCCCTATTCCCGGAGGGATTGCGTTTGAAAACTTCGAGCTGGTTGAAAATTTTCAGATCGGCGCCAAATATTATTTCGGTCTTCATCCCGATAAACCGAATGAACTAATCCGAAAAATCAAGGAAGGGGCATACTGACCCCATCCGGCAAAAACTCTTCCCAAAATGGCGAAAAATCAAGCCATTCGACCGTTCGGCGAATGGCCTTTGACCCATAGCGCCTCAATAAAAGAAGTAACCGCTATAGGCTAAATCTTTTTTTGAGGAGCTATTGGTGCAAGAGGCTGTTCAAAAAGTCCGTCATTCCCGCACTTGATGAGGAAGCTCCCGAAAAAAGACTGCTTATTTTCAGTGGATTACGGAATTGACCCGCAATGACGAACACACCCAAAAGGACTTTTGGAACAGCCTCATGAAATTCAATATACTATTGCCTATTAACGGTTACATTCATAGACGGGGTAAATATAGCGGAGTTAGGGTTCGATTTTTTACCGGGAGAGTTATTTTTACGGACAGTCGCGATTTATTTCCTGTCTTTTATCCAAATTAGCTACCTTTGCAGGTCGAAAATTTTGATTGAACATGGATTTGGAACAGGAGATCAAGCGGCGGCGGACGTTCGCCGTTATTGCACACCCCGACGCGGGGAAAACCACTTTGACGGAAAAATTGCTTTTGTTCGGTGGAGCTATTCACGTGGCGGGAGCGGTAAAGTCGAATAAAATACGGAAGACGGCTACTTCCGATTTCATGGAAATTGAGAAACAGAGAGGTATTTCTGTGGCCACTTCCGTAATGGGTTTTGAATACGGCAATGTCAAAATCAATATTTTAGACACGCCTGGACATCAGGATTTTGCAGAAGATACTTACCGTACGCTTACCGCAGTGGATAGCGTTATCGTGGTGATTGACGCCGCCAAAGGCGTAGAGCCGCAAACGCTTAAACTGATGGACGTATGCCGGATGCGCAGTACGCCTGTCATCATATTTGTCAACAAGCTGGATCGCACAGGGCAGGATGCTTTCGACTTGATGGATGACTTGGAACAGCAACTGCGGGTACGGGTCTGCCCCATGACATGGCCTGTCGGCAACGGACCTGCTTTCAAAGGCGTGTACAACCGGTATGAAAAAAATCTTGAATTGTTTGTATCCGGTGAAAAACAGACCATTGCCGAATCGGTGAAAATCGACAACCTCCACGGCAGCGAATTAGACAAACACCTCGGCGAATTTGCAGGGAGACTGCGCGAAGACCTTGAACTGGTGCAGGGCATCTATCCTGTTTTTGACTTGTCCGACTATCGGGACGGAAAACAGGCGCCGGTATTTTTCGGCAGTGCGCTGAACAATTTCGGCGTCCGCGAACTTCTCGACTGCTTCATCGACATCGCCCCCAGTCCCAAGTCGTTCGAAACCGAAGAAAGGACAGTCCGGCCGGAAGAGCCCAAGTTGAGCGGATTCATTTTCAAGATTCATGCCAACATGGATCCGAATCACCGCGACAGGATTGCATTCCTGAGAATCTGTTCGGGCAAATTTCGTCGTAACACTAATTATCTACATGTGAGGCTGGGGAAAAACTTCAAATTTGCCAATCCCACCGCTTTCATGGCCGACAAGAAATCGGTGGTGGACGAGGCTTGGCCGGGCGATATTGTGGGCATCTACGACACGGGTAACTTTAAAATCGGAGATACGCTGACCGAAGGCGAAACAATCCATTTCAGGGGTATTCCGAGTTTTTCTCCGGAGTTGTTCCGTTATGTGGAAAATGTCGATCCCATCCGTTACAAACAATTGGCAAAAGGATTGGAACAATTGACAGACGAAGGAGTGGCGCAATTGTTTGTTAATCAGGCGAACGGACGCAAGATCATCGGAACGGTAGGCGCATTGCAGTTCGACGTGATACAGTACCGGCTGGAGCATGAATACGGCGCTTTATGTTCCTATCAGCCCTTGCCTCTATATAAGGCCTGCTGGATAGAAAGTCCCGACAAAAGCGAGATAGACGAATTTAAACGCCGCAAATGGCCGTTCATGGCCACCGACAAGGAAGGACGCAACGTTTTCATGGCAGAATCACACTATGCGCTTGCCGCCTCGCAGGAAAAATTTCCCAACATACGTTTTCATTTCAGTTCGGAATTTTGATGGGCGCTTCAAAAATTTAGTGTTCAACTGTACAGGTAACGTTTGATTTTCAAGGTAGGAGTTTTTTCAAAAGGGGTGGGCATAATTTCCACCGACTGTATCTGAGAAAAACGATTGACATGGAGATTAACATAGCGTTTTACTTCTTCCAAAAAATCGGACATCTGTTGATGAATATCTTCTTTTCGTTCATTGTAATACTGAATGGCATCCGACATGACTTGTTGGTACTGTTTTTCCAATTCTTCTATGTTCAGATGCACCATAGCTACTAATTTTCCTTTTTGTTCCAGCACTAACGATTCTTCAACGCCTTTCACATTATTAATAATGGATTCGATATCCTCCGGATAGATATTTTCGCCGGCTGCTCCCAGAATCATGTTTTTTTTCCGTCCTTTCAGGACGAGCCTGCGATGTTTGTCGAAACAACCGAGATCACCCGTGCAGAACCAGCCATCGTCGGTAAAAACGCTTTGCGTCATGGCCGCATCCTTATAGTAGCCGGCCATGACATTATCGCCTTTTGCCAGTATTTCCCCCATGCCTGTGTGGTCGGGATTGTTGATTTTTACCTGTACTCCGTCCAGAACTTTTCCGATGGCCAGTAAAGCCACTTGCGAAGGGTTGGAGCCTGCCAGCAAAGGGGCTGTCTCGGTAAGCCCATATCCGATAGCGTAAGGGAAACGGGCTTCATACAAAAAACGCTCTACAACAGCATCCACTTTCGCGCCGCCGATACCGAAGAAACGCAATCGTCCGCCAAAAGCGGCTTTTAGTTTTCTTCCCGCCAGATAATGAACCGTTTTCCGAAAAGGTATCAACTCTTCGTACATCCATTTCAGCCATTTCGTTTTTACGAATCGCGCTTTTACCTGATTGCGATAGAGTTTTTCAATCACCAGAGGGACGCTCAACATGATAGTAGGCCTGATTTTTTGCAGTGCGGGAATCAAAACGTTTGCCGTCGGCGGTTTTTCGAGATAATAAATGGATGCGCCCTGCATAAAGGGCAGGATGAACCCGATAGTGTTCTCGTAGGCATGAGATAACGGAAGGATAGACAGTAAAACGTCATTTTCGTTCACATCTTGAATTTGCAGGCAGGCTTTTGCATTGGAGGCAATATTGTGGTGAGTGAGCATCACGCCTTTGGAACGTCCTGTCGTGCCGGAGGTATAGATGATAGAGGCCAAGTCGGATCCTGAAACGGGTGTTCGTTCAATGTTTGACGGATGATCGGCAAGGTCGCCGCCGACTACCGAAAAATCATCCATAATGACCTGACGAATAAGATGTGGATGTATGACGTGTTCTATCATCGGACGAAAACGGTTAGAAATGATGATCGCCTTGCTGTCCGAATGTTCAATAATATTCCGGATTTCGTCGGGATGAAATTCGGGCAGGATGGGGACTGCCACAGCGCCTGCACAAACAATAGCAAAGTAGGCTATTCCCCAATTGGCCATATTAGCCCCCAGCACAGCCACTTTATCTCCTTTTGTTATTCCCATGCGACCGAGCAGAGCGATGATTCGTTCTACGTCTGTTTTTACTTGCGCATAAGTAAGAGGTTCGCCGGAAACGAAAGAAAGTGCATTCCTTTCGGCATAGCGTTCACAACTTCGATAAAAAAGATCCTGAAGATTCAAGGTTATTATTTTAAGTTACAAAAAGCAACTGCAAAGAACCGGATTATCCGCGGATAGCTTTGATACCCGGCAATTCTTTACCTTCCATATATTCGAGCATTGCGCCACCACCGGTGGACACATAGCTTACTTTGTCGGCCAGCTTGTTTTTGTTGATGGCCGCCACCGAGTCGCCCCCGCCAATAAGACTGAAAGCGCCGTTAGCTGTAGCATTGGCTACTGCCTGAGCGATAGCGGAAGTACCTTTCGAAAATTTTTCAAATTCGAAAACGCCCATTGGTCCGTTCCATAGTACGGTTTTTGAGCCGGCAATCACTTCACCGAATGTTTTGATCGTATCTTCGCCAATGTCCAGGCCCATCCAGCCGTCGGGTGTTTCGTCCGCTTTCGATACCTTGATGCTGGCATTGGCGTCGAAAGTATCGGCATTGACCGCATCTGTCGGCAGATATACTTTTACGCCTTTCTCTTTCGCCTTTTTCAGTATTTCCAAAGCTAAGTCAAGTTTATCGTTTTCACACAGCGATTTTCCGATTTGTCCGCCTTGCGCCTTCATAAAAGTATAAGTCATACCACCGCCAATGATGAGATTTTGCACACGGTTGAGCAGGTTTTCGATGATGAGAATCTTGTCGGAAACCTTCGCTCCCCCCATGATAGCGGTAAAAGGTTTTTCATTGGAATTAAGCACTTTGTCCATAGCCGCAAGTTCACTGTTGATAAGATATCCGAACATCTTGTTTTCTGCGGAGAAGCAGTCTGCAATGAGAGCAGTGGACGCATGTGCCCGGTGGGCTGTCCCGAAAGCGTCATTTACATAGACATCGGCATAGCCGGACAACAGCTTGGCAAATTCTTTCTGTTTTGACTTCAGCTCGGCTTTGGCGGCCTTTTTTTCTTCGTCGGTAGCGGTATCGGGAAGACGGGGCTTACCTTCTTCTTCGGCGTAGAAACGGAGGTTTTCGAGCAAAAGTATTTCACCCGATTTCAACGATGCGGCTTTTGTTTTGGCGCTTTCGCCTGCACAATCGTCGGCAAACAGTACGGTTTTGCCCGTCAACTCCGACAAACGGCCGATCACATGTTTCAGCGAATATTTTTCTTCAACTCCTTTGGGACGTCCCAAATGCGACATCAGGATAACAGCGCCTCCGTCGGCAAGTATCTTGTTGATAGTGGGTAATGCGCCGCGAATACGGGTATCGTCGGTTACGGCAAAGGTCTGTTTGTCCAGGGGAACATTGAAATCAACCCTGATAATGGCTTTTTTATTTCTAAAATTATATCTATCAATCGTTTGCATAATTTATTACATATATTTTGAATATGCAAAATTAAAATTTATCTTGGATATAGTATGCAGTTATTGCAAAAAATAATAAATTTGCGGTATTAATTTAAAGAATATAGATATGCCGCGTTATTTGGACCCGAAGAACGACCTGACATTCAAGAAAATTTTCGGAGAACACGAGAATCTGTGTATCAGCTTGCTGAATAACATGTTGCCATTAGAAGAAGGCAGGGAGATTGTGCAGATTTCATATCATCCGAACGAGCTTACTCCACGAATTGACGCTTTACGCAATTCGATTGTGGATGTGCGCTGTACCGATACGTTCGGTCGCCAGTTTATTGTAGAAATGCAGATGTATTGGACGGAAAGTTTCAAGAGTCGTGTATTGCTCAATGCATCAAAAGTGTACATAAAACAGTTGAAGGTGTCGGGTGAATTTAAACTGTTGCAGCCCGTCTACTCTCTGAATTTTGTGAATGAGATATTCGAAAAATCTCCGGAAATGACCGACAGTTATTATCATCATTATCAGATAGTCAATATAGCCCATACGGAGAAACGCATTGAGGGATTGGAATTTGTGTTCATAGAGTTGCCCAAGTTCAAAGCGAAGAATCATGCGGAGAGGAAACTTCACGAGTTATGGTTGCGCTTTCTGACGGAGATCAGGGAAGATACCGGAACTGTCCCGGAAGATCTGATACGAGAAGAAGACATCCGGGAGGCGGTTCAATTATTGGAAGAAAGCGGCTATACAAAAGAGGAATTGGATGCCTACGATAAGTATATTGATATTATCTGCACGGAAATCTCCGTGAAGAACGATGCAGAACGTGAAGGACTCAAAAAAGGGATGGAAAAAGGGATAGAAAAAGGGATAGAAAAAGGGATAGAAAAAGAACGGAGCATACAAGAGAAGTTACGTGAAGAAGAGCGCCGGCGAACTGTGTTAAACGCCCACTGCGAAGGCCTTTCCAATGAAATAATTGCAAAAATCGCAGGGTTTTCTATCGTCGAAATCGAGAAAATCATCGCCGAAAACAGATAATGTTTCTTTTATAAATTTAGCCGATATTTTTATTCGTCTGTGGTAATTCGTAAATTTTATGTATGTTTGCGAGATAAATTTTTCATAAACTTAAAACATTCCGTACTATGGACAATAAGGTAAAGACGGTTTCATTCATCGTTTTGTTCTGGCTATTGGCCAGTTGCACCCAACCGGTTACGATGCAACAGGTTTATCGCGAAAAAAACGCAGGTAATTTTACGCAGGCAACCCTCCTGATAGATGAATACATCGCCGGAAACGATTTGCCGGATGACACCCTCTACTGCCTGGATTTCCTCAAGGACAGGATGCGTCGGATAACGATGGATTTCAATAAGGACGAGGCATCTGTGCTTGCTTACATTCGAAAGTATTACCCCGATGTGGATGATGAAATGATGAAAAAATGGGAAGAGGAAAAGAAACTGGAATATATGGTGATAGACGGCGAGAAAAAGTATTTCTCGCAAGCGGCGGCCAATCTGTTCCGGATTGACGAAGTTGCCAAAGCGCGTAAAAGGGAAGCGGACGGCGTACAAACGTCAGCTTCGGCAAAAACGTTGCAAACCCACCTGCCTGAAGTGGTGGCTGTTCTGTCCGCCACCGGAAAAACGCAAACGCCTCCGGTTACCATGAAAGTGAAATACGCTTTGACCGTCAAACCCAATGCCGTACCCGACGGAGAAACAGTACGCTGCTGGCTACCCTATCCGAGGGAAACGTCGCCCGATTCTTCCCTCTTTTCCGTATCAACAGGCCAGCGCCGTCAGACAGCAGTCAAGCTGCTCGCAGTCAGCGACAGCAATTACGTCATCTCGCCGCCGTCGTATGCCCACCGAACACTTTACATGGAAAAGACTGCACGCAAAGACAGCGCTTTGACTTTTTCTATCGAATTTTCCTACCGATCGGCTGCCGAATGGTTCGACTTGAAAAACAAAACGATACCTCCTTACGACACGGAAAGCGAGTTGTACAAGACTTATACCTCCGAACGCCCTCCCCACATCGTTTTTACCGACTCTATCAAAGCTATTTCGCAACGTATCGTCGGAAATGAAACCCATCCGTTCCTGAAAATGCAGAAAATCTGGAAATGGGTGGACGCCACCTTCCCATGGGCAAGTGCGCGGGAGTATTCTACCATCGGCAACATACCGGAGTACGTATTGGAAAACAGGCATGGCGACTGTGGACAGGTCACGCTGCTGTTCATCACGCTGGCACGTTACAGCGGCATCCCTGCCCGTTGGCAAAGCGGCTTTATGATGCACCCGGGAGCGGTCAATCTTCACGACTGGAGCGAATATTACATGGAAGGCACAGGCTGGATACCGATGGATGAATCTTTTGGCGTCAACTCCTTCTCTACCGACGAAAGAATCGTCAATTTTTATTCCAACGGAATGGATGCCTACAGATGGATCGTTAACGACGACTATTCCTGTCCCTTGTTTCCCGAAAAAACTTTTCCGCGTAGCGAAACGGTGGATTTCCAGCGCGGCGAAGTGGAATGGCGGGGCGGAAACCTCTATTTTGACCGGTGGGAATGGGATGTTGACGTGTCATACGAAAAGAATTAACAAATATTGCGTGTGACTTGATACTGTTATCAGTCCGAACAGCATCACGATTATTTGTGCTATCGTGTTGATAATTACCCATTAACGGCGGTTTTCCGTTGTGCTTTTGTGCATGATTTTCTTTGGCTAAAGCCGTGTTACATCCGTATAACGGGCTTTACTAAAGTAAAATATTAACCCAACTTGGCAAAAATCATCCCAAAAATAAGGGGAAACGAGGTAATTAAACGAATAGAAACATTAATATACTATTAATAATCATTTGATTACAAATATTGTAATTGAGAAAAGTCGTTTATGTTCCCCAATTTTTTGTTGGCTGTTTGTCAAATCTAATTTGATTTGTATTTTGCCAAATAATTGCTATATATTGAATGTCAGACAATTGAATGTTATGAAAAATCCGTAGTCCCCCATAAATGAAGCGTAGACAATCTATACGCCTGATTTCAATGCGGTTACGTGAACGATCGTACCAAGTTGGGTTAAGACTCCATTACCACAAGCGTAAAAGGCGAATATCCGGAAAAAAGAATTATCTTTGCTTGATAAAAACAGATGATTAAAAACTGCCGACGTCGGCAGTTTTCAGTACACGGGTTATGAGAGGCGGAAAATCCGGGAGCGGGTTGAGTAGTCGAAACGGACGGAATGGCTGTCTCAAGATGAAAAACGGATCCACGAAAATTCGTGTAATTAGTGGATAAAACCTTTGTTTGGATTTTTATTAATTTATTTGTTCCTAAATTACATAAGGATATTTATTAAAGATTTGATAAGATGAAACGACGTTTTTTTAACACCACAGGCCCCTGTAATCCGGAAAGGCATTATATGCTTCCACCCGAAGACCGTTTGGTTGGCTCTCAATTGAACCGTTATATAAAGGATGA